>NZ_JBFSSD010000051.1:0-35356 GCF_041466145.1 Vibrio sp. 10N.239.312.D08
CCGCCGTATGCGACCCACGCTTGTACGGTGTGAGAGGACGGAGGCCGTGAGGCCTCCTCCTACTCGATTATGAGCTCAAAAGTCTCTTTAAGTTTGAACTCTGTGTGGGCGATGAACCTTAAGCTTCAGTGCCTTGAATCTTCTCTAATTCAGCGATAGTTGTTTGCGATACAAGCTGACCATCCATGTAATAGGTAACGTTTTGACCGTCTTTGATGCCCGTTAGAGTCGCTGTTTCACCAGATGTATAGACGATGTCCATTTGAATCGTGTTTTCGTCGATCTTAATCATCTCACCCGTTTCAATGGTGCGATTGTTAGAAATTGGGCCGACAGGGGCTTCTTTCAGGCTTGGGTCCAGCTCATCGTTCACTTTGAAGTGCGTGTCTGTTTTTGTATCAAATACGTGTGGTGAACCGCTGATAGGGTTTTTACCTGTCCAGAATTCAAGTGAGTTGAATACCACATAGTCTGCTGCGGTAGTAATACCGTATACAGGCGCTAATAAGAAGTTTACACCTGCACGGGCATAGCGGTTATCGACAACTTCAACGTTAAATTTCATCACTTTCCCTGTTACGGCGTTGCTGCCGATACAACCAGTTAGCGCAGAAGCCAAAACCGTTAGTCCTACAATTTTAAGTGCAATCTTTTTCATTTTAGTACCTGTATAAGTTAGAAGTCTGTTTCGTTGGAACAGGTGTAGTATGGTTTTTATTCGATGGTCAGTTTTACCATTTAGCGCCACTGACGATATAAAATGCACTCGGACTTTTGGCATCAAGCTAGGTATAAAACTGGGCACAAAAAAAGCGCGACCTAATAGGGCGCGCTTTGGGGTATTTAGATAAGTCGTAATGAAAACAACGACTCCCATATAGAATTACTTCATCACGTAGGTATAAGCCGATACGACAAGCCAGCGGAAAAATCGAAATAAAAGGGTAGTGGCTTTAAAGGCAAACTTGGCAATGGATACCATTGCTTCTGAACCAATGCTCACGCACTTATGCAAATCGGATTCTTTGTATTCTGAATAGGTCATCTGTTTTCTCATTTCTCGCGCTTGTCTTTCATATGTAAGTAACGACTCCTGTCTGGCGATATCCCCTGAGCGCGTAATGTACGAACTTTCGCCGATAGAGATTTACCATTTTATGCCAAGTGGGTTAATAACTAGCCAAAAGAGAAAGGGCTGAGAGAATTTAACGGCATAGCGAGGTGTAACTGATCAAGTTACCGAAAAAACGAGGGTAATAATGGTATGATCGCGGGCTCAGCACCATAAGTGATAAAGAATAGGAAACAGAATGACTCACCTTACCGAACAGCAAGAAGCTGCAATGGCGACGTTTAAAGAAAACTTACACCTTCCAAATGGTGGTTTTCATAAACTGATTATCGAGCTAAGTAAGGAGTATCAGTTGCCTTTCCAAAAGGTGCGTGCGGTTTTAAAGAAAGCTCAAAAAGATGTTGAACGACAAATACGAGAAGACTTTACCAGCGTTGATGACACAGTACTGAGCCAAGCGAATTGGGTAAATATCATTAAGTCGAAGCTTGTTGAGTTAGCGGAAGAAAACCAAACGGTTATGGATAAGCTGCAACAAAATCTGAAGTATCAAAAAGTGTTGTCGGCAACCGAGGGTTCAATCGCAAGCGAAGACGAACGTGACGAGTTGATTGAAGAGTTGATTCAAGCTTATGAGAAAGAGGTGTTCAAACCGTTACTGGCGATGTTGCATACAACGAAGCTGTATTGGAAGTTAATGCTGGTGGATGAGACATGTAAGATGAATGAGGAGAATCGTGAGAAGTTCAGTGATTACCCTCAACACATGCAAGCTGCAGAACACTTATATACTCTTGATCAGAAGTTAAGGTCGATGCCGTTAACTTATTAGTCCATGAATGCACTGATAATGACTCAATGGTGATTTAGAGTTTGATATAAGTTGGTTTCAATAGAAGTACGATAACCTAGCTAGCGTTAGCCGCGTGTGAAATGCAAAAAGGCTAGGTTTCAGATCTGTTTTACTTCTACTCTATTTTGTTCTGCTAGAGCGAATTGAGGGTGACATCTTTTACATCTTTGGGACTAGACGGTGTTTCTTTTGTAGCCTTTGGGAAATGCTATAGGAGTGTGAAATGTCCTAGGGTGTTTCCGTTGCCTGAAACGATAGTTCCGATGCTTTCTCGTTCATTAAATTCAAAGTCGATGAGATAGCTGTGATGTTGTAGCTTGGGCAATATGTGGCAGTGGAGTATATCGCTATTGAGCTGTCGAATCTCGGTGACCCATGAAATCTCTTCTTTGTGTAAATCTATTTTAATCTTGAGCATTTATTACCTTTTAGTTTATTGACTGTTTTTTCGCGTGATAGTTGGTACCAATGGGTTTGTCGTGTTGTTCTGCGTGACATAACTGTGCCTTGTGTTTATTACATTTGTATTTAAGTGCTCGATCTATTCTGACTTCGCTGACAAAAGAGCAAATGACGATAGATCGGTAGTAGGATCGAATTTAAAAGCTATTGAATGACTATCTGGGTGAAAGCTGACGCAGAGATGGTGTAACGAGGGAATCGAGAACTGTCTATGTGGAACTTGGACTTACTTTAGCATTAACAGCTCTATAGATTAGAGCCAGGTGGCGAACTATACGCCTAGTTTTCAAAATTACAACCCTATTTTCAATTAAATTCAAAAATATTTTTGGGTGATTTACCATCGGTTACTGAAGGTTAAATGAGCGAAGGTCAGGGATTTGACCATGATATCTGACTGAGTCTTGGCTTTTCAGCTGTTCGTATTCGTTGTCATTAGTGGGTTTAATTGATCAGCTAATTTGGTGATGATTAAGTCTCTGTTGTATATAATCTTTACATTGTAAATTACAATCCATGATTTTGGGGTTCAGCGTTGTAATTACAGGGTTTTTGGGTGCTTTCCCCATCTGTTTTTTTCTTCAGGTTGATGAGTATTTTCCTCTTCGCGTCTTTTTGATATTTCTGATTCCTAATACCTCTCCTGACTACGCAAAATATGAATACTCACTTTTACGTTTCTGAATAATAAAGTTGTTGTATCGCCAATTTAGTGCAAATATAATTGATAATAGTTCTCACTTGCGTTACAAGTTTGTTGTCAATCCAATGACAGACTTTAAATTATCGTTATTTAGCAGTTGTGTACGCCCCATGCTCGTCTATGAGTAATGTGACTTTCATTGTCATGAGTGGTGGTTTGTATCAATGGCAAAGGAAGAAACATGAAGAAAACAATCAATTCAGTTCGCCAGTTATTGAGCGGGCTTGCCATCGTTCTAGCATCATCATTCATGATGACCGCGCATGCGGAAACCGTCACCATTGAGCATGTGAAAGGCACAGCGCAGTTTACTGAAGTACCACAGCGAGTGGTGGTTCTAGGCCACGGTAGCTTAGACGTGCTCGATAAAATTGGTGTACAGCCAGTTGGCGCGCCTCATAGCTTGCTGCCTGATTACCTAGCTTCGTACAAAGATACGACGGCAAATACAGGCTCTTTAAGCGAACCTGATTTTGAAGCTATCTACATGTTGAAGCCTGACATCATCATCGCGGAAAACCGCATGCTTAAGGTTTACGACAAACTGGCACAAATTGCTCCTACTGTCATGTTTTCTATTGAAGGCGACAAGTACTGGGCTGATGCTCAGCAAAACTGGCGTGTGCTAGGCGACATCTTTGGTAAGCAAGCTGAAGTCGAAGCGATCATTAAAGAGACTCAAGCTTCTATCACAGCGGTAAACGACAAAGTAGCGTCTGACGAAACTTCAGCAATGATGCTAATGAACAACGGTAACAACATTGCGATGTTCAACAAAGGCAGCCGTTTCTCAATCATCTTTGATGACTTTGGTTTCGTGGAATCAAAGAGTGCAACTGTGGCTCCGATCAAAGGAACACACGGCAACCTAATCTCTTTTGAATACATTGCTGATGCAAAACCGGAAGTGCTTTACGTGCTTGACCGCGAAAAAGCGATTGGCAAATCAGAAGGTCGCGCTCAACAACTGTTTGATAACCCACTGGTTGCGGCAACACCTGCAGCGCAGCACGGCAATATCGTTTACCTTGATTCAAGTGCTTGGTATCTGGCTGGTGGCGGTGTGACGGCGATTCACAGAATGATTAGTGACATTGAACGTACGATTCAATAGTTACTAATCATCAGATTTTCGGGCTTATAAGAGTGTTCTTATAAGCCCTTTTTCACTTTTTTATACGGGCTACCCGAGACCTACCTTTAGTATTATTTCTATGTTGAAACCCATTGCAGCTGCTGTATTTCTTGTTGTGTTATGCGTTGCGTCATTGATGATTGGAGTCGCTGAAATCAGTTTTAGTGACTTCTTCAATGGCAACCAACACGCCAATTCTATTTATATTGTTAGTCGGATTCCTCGACTACTCGCGATCGTGCTTGCCGGAGCGGGATTGAGTGTTTCTGGCTTGATCATGCAGCAAATCGTACAGAACAAGTTTGCCGCGCCTTCGACGATGGGCACCATTGACTGTGCGATGTTGGGTTACATTGTCGGCATTCTAGTGCTAGGCAATGCTGCGCAATGGAGCTACTTAGGCTTTATCTTCGCGTTTGCAGTGTTTGGCACCATGCTATTGGTTCGCTTCCTACAACACCTCAAGTTTAAGAACGCGGTATTGGTGCCTTTGATTGGCATTATGTATGGCAACGTTGTTTCGTCTCTAACAACCTTTATTGCTTATAAGTACGACTTAGTACAAACCATGTCGGCATGGACTATGGCGAACTTTGCGAGCGTGTTGCAGGGCAGCTATGAAATCCTTTATCTCGCGGTGCCTGCTTGTGTATTGGCTTACTATTTCGCGAGACAGTTCAGTGCGGCGAGCATCGGTGAGAGCTTCGCGAAAAACATCGGTTTGAATTATCAGAAGATCGTCTTCATTGGTGTTGCGTTAGTGGCTATCAGTGCCTCCTCTGTGGTGATGATCGTTGGTGTTATCCCATTCCTTGGCCTTATCGTGCCGAATATCGTGTCGCTGATGATGGGCGATAACATGAAGAAGATTCTGCCTTGGACTGCCTACTGGGGGGTGATCTTGGTGTTGGCTTGTGACCTGCTAGCTCGAATCGTCATCTTCCCTTATGAGATTCCAATCTCGATGGTAATCAGCATCTTTGGTGGCATGATTTTTATTTACCTAATCATGAGAGACAAGTCGAATGCGTGATTCAGTAAAAATTGCGATTCTGGCTATCGCGTCTTTGGGTATGACAGCGCTATTCATCGGGCAGGGGCTGACGTGGGATAACTACGAGTTCTTCTTGTCTCTGCGCCTACCAAAATTGCTGTCGATTGTGTTGGCGGCGGTAGCGATCTCGGCGTCGTCATTGGTTTTCCAAACCATTACTAATAACCGAATTCTAACCCCCTCCATCTTGGGCTTTGACAGCTTGTATATGCTGGTACAAACGGTACTTCTGTTTGTGTTTGGCAGTGCTAGCTTCTGGGTGATTGACTCGATCGCAAACTTTTCGATGTCTGTGACTGTGATGATCTTGTTCTCGTTTGCTCTGTTCCATTTCTACTTTAAGAGCAAGCGAAACAACGTATTCACACTGCTGTTGATAGGCATCGTATGTGGCAGCGTATTCTCGAGTTTGTCTAACTTCTTGGCGATGTTGATTGACCCGAACGAGTTCGCGGTGCTGCAGAATGTGATGTTCGCAAGTTTCAATAACGTGAAAGGCGAGTTGGTTTACCTCAGCCTTATTCCTTTGGGTTTGAGCTTGCTTGGCCTTTGGTTGTTGGCGCCTAAGCTTGATGTACTTTGGCTTGGTGTTGATAACGCGACAAGCCTGGGTGTGAACACCAAGCGATTGACTCAGATTACCTTGGTGATTGTGTCAGTGATGGTCGCGGTGTCGACTGCTTTGGTTGGCCCTGTGCTGTTCTTTGGTTTAATCACCGTGAGCTTAGCTCGTCAGATATTCAAATCTTATCAACATCGTGTGCTTATCATCGCAAGCAGTTTGTTAGCGGTCGTTCTATTGGTTTCTGGCCAATGGTT
The DNA here is from genome assembly GCF_041466145.1 of Vibrio sp. 10N.239.312.D08. Taxonomy (NCBI): domain Bacteria; kingdom Pseudomonadati; phylum Pseudomonadota; class Gammaproteobacteria; order Vibrionales; family Vibrionaceae; genus Vibrio; species Vibrio sp. 10N.239.312.D08. Next base: position 6,099 of record NZ_JBFSSD010000051.1, read on the forward strand.
TATCGAAAAAGTGATGGCGTTTGAAACCACTGTGAGTGTGATTATTAACTTGGTCGGCGGTTTGTATTTTATGTTCTTGTTGTTACGCACCAGAATTCAGTAAAGGTAGTAAGTAGTGATTAAATTAACAGGTTTAAGTAAGAAGTATGGCAAGTCACTCGTGGTTGATGATGCCAGTGCTATGTTCCCGAAAGGCGAAGTGACTTCTATCATTGGCCCAAATGGTGCGGGTAAAAGTACACTGCTTTCAATGGCGAGCCGCTTAACAGACAGCGACGCGGGTGAAGTGGTCATTGGCGATAAGTTACTGGCTGAGTGGGATACCAAAGAGCTAGCGAAGCACCTTGCCGTGTTAAGACAATCAAATAACATCAACATGCGATTTACGATTCGTGAATTGGTCTGTTTTGGTCGTTTCCCACACTCTCAAGGTCGCTTGAAAGACGAAGATCATAAGATCGTCGATACAGCACTAGAACACCTTGGCATTACTGACATCCAAAACAAATACCTTGATGAGTTGAGTGGCGGTCAGCGTCAAATGGCGTTTATCGCGATGGTTGTGGCGCAAGATACGGATTATGTGTTCTTAGATGAGCCTCTGAACAATCTTGATATTAAACACTCGGTCGAAATTATGCAGACGTTGCGTCGTTTAGCGCATGAGTTCAATAAAGCGGTCGTTATCGTGATTCATGACATCAACTTCGCTTCTTGTTACTCAGATAACATTGTTGCGATGAAGAAAGGCAAAGTGGTTAAGTCGGGTAAGGTTTCGGAAGTGGTTGAAAAATCAGTGATGGAGTCTATCTACGAGATCCCATTTGAGATTCGTGAGTTCGATGGTGTTCGAATCTGTATGTATTATTCTGGTCGTTAGATTACTGAATAACTCGGTTGTTTTGCTTTCTAGCCGTTGAACGAAAAGAGCTCCCATATGAGGAGCTCTTTTTGTTTTCGGATAGTATCTGTGTTGTTGGTGAAATGTTACAATGCAAAGGTAATTCCCCTTGTATAATAATAACTTAACTGACGTAATATTGACTGGTCGTACTTCTAATAACGCCAGTTTGAAGTCACTCACAGATCTACTCTTCATTTTTGAAAATCAATTGCTTTTTTTTCTACTTAACCTCTGGAAATCGTTCTACACTAGGGTTATAACTGTTTGATTTGTATACGAGGTATCAATGAGTCGGAAACCTATAGTGTTAGTCGTGGATGACACCCCAAGTAACTTGGATGTGTTAACGGCAATACTCAAAGATACTTATCAAGTGAAAGTAGCGATTAACGGCACAATTGGTATCAAGATCGCGAAGATGGTGCCGCAGCCAGACCTTATCCTCCTTGATATCATGATGCCTGACATCGATGGTTACGAGGTGTGCCGCCAACTTAAAGCTCAGCCGAATACGGCTCACATTCCTATCATTTTCGTGACCGCCACAATTGGTCCAGAAGCCGAAGTAAAAGGACTCTCCTTGGGGGCTGTCGATTACCTAACCAAGCCGATAACCCCTGCAATTGTACTCCAGCGTGTGAAAACGCATATCGCACTTTATGACCAACAACGCGCGTTGTTTAGTCAGGTAAAAGAGAAAACTCAAGAGATCAATCTCGGTAAGCTAGAAACACTGAACATACTGGGTAGAGCTGCTGAATTTAAAGACAATGAAACAGGCATGCACGTTAAGCGTATGAGTCACTACTGTGAAGTGCTAGCTAAAGCCTTGGGAATGACTGACGAAGATGCCGAGACGTTGCGTGATGCAGCACCAATGCATGATATTGGCAAGATCGGTATTCCTGATAGCGTATTACTCAAGCCGGGTAAATTGGACGCCGACGAGTGGACAATTATGCAAAAGCATGTCGAATATGGTGTTGATATACTTGGTAGGCAGAGTGATTCCAAACTGATGCGTATGGCTATTCAGGTGGCGCAATATCATCACGAAAAATGGGATGGCAGTGGTTATCCAAACCAGATAGCTGGTGAAGGTATCCCATTGGTTGGAAGAATTGCGGCTGTTGCTGATGTGTTTGATGCCCTGACCGCAGAGCGCCCTTATAAAAAAGCTTGGAGTATTGATGAGGCGCTGAACTTGTTTGAAGAACAGAAAGGCAAACATTTTGATCCAACTATCGTTGATGTGTTTTTTCTGAAGTTACCTGAGATTCTAGCAATTAAAGAGAAATTTAGAGATGAGTGATGGCTTGATGTTGTCGCTAAATCGTTTGGTTGTTTTTCTGGTCATTACACTTGTGGTGTGGTCGCTGCTAATGCGATCTACGAATGCTGCTGAGGTAACAGATACTGAGTTAAATCAGTGGTTGGGAAACCAACCAACGGTAACTTTTGTTGTCTTGGCCAACCATTATCCTTACTCATTCATCGATGATGATGGGCAGGTTTCTGGGATCATCAAAGATTGGACATTAGATCTTGAACAGCGTTTTGGTGTTCATGTTCGGTTTGTCACAGTTAACTCGCGTGTCGAGGCTAAAGCCGCGTTAGTCGACGGGCGAGGCGATGTATTTCCATTCCAACAGTTCGACCCAAGTGAAGGTGGCCGTTTTCTTGCGAGTGCTCCCTATATTCCTTATCAGGTCGCAGTGATTGTTCCCATCGACAACAAACTCGATGGAAACCTAGATCAAAATAATAAACGCCGTATTGCGATGGTTAATGAAAATATCGATTTGGAGCGAGCCGGTGTCAAATTGAGTTCTATTGAGCGAGTGAATTTTGATAACGTTATTGATGCAGTACGTGCGTTAGGGGCCGGGGATGTCGAAGGCATGGTCGGTGAACCTATCACCACTATGGACCTTGCGAAAAAGATTGGCGTTCATGATTTAGCGGTAAATTATGTTCTGGAGCATTGGAAAAGGTTTGAAGCATCAATGGTGATTCGAACCGATGAACCAGAACTGCTGACGCTAATCAACAAACAGATTGAAACCTTCGACGTTGATAACAAGAACCAGATTTTATCGAAGTGGCTAGACAGTTCCCCCTATCGAGTGCCGCTAAAAGGCGTGTTTGGCTTTGGTAACCCTCCGTATATTTACCCAGACAGCACCGCAGTCGGGCTACAGTACGACATTCTTCAGCGTGCACTGAATGACATGGGATATAAACTAGGTGACGTTGTCACACTTCCACCTAGCGCCGCTAAAAAAGCCATCGATAACAATAATTCTATAGCCTTTTTTTCTGGTGTTCAGTTTGATGATCCTAATGCGCACTTTTTAAGTGATAACGTTTTTAATGTTGAGTTTGTTCCTGTTTCACTAACTCGCCGCAAACTCCAACTTCAATCCCCAAAAGACCTATCATTAGGGGCGTTATTGTTCGACGAAACATCCACAATTAAAAACTCTGTTGAAGTTCTGAAGAGTAAGTTAGACATTGATCGTATTGAAGATTACGAAGATCTTGAATCAGCATTCTCGCAGTTGAGGGCTCAAAATGTTGACCTGCTAATGGTTGAACGAAGAGTGCTAGAGTGGTTTATCACCAACACTCGTTTTATTGAAATGGCAGAGCTAACGCTACATGACGAGTATAAAGTTGAGTATCCGATCTATGTGGACTTTAAGAGTGAAGAAATCAGAGATAGCTTCAATGCCGCAATTAAAAGGCTTAAACAGGAGGATGACGGCTTAAACCAAATTATCGAGATGCAGGTTCAGAGTGATTTAAGCCTAGTCCTTAAAAAAGCGAATATTATCGCGCAAATATCTGCGTATTTTATCGTCAACGACCGCTTTGAAGAGTTGACGGAAGTGTTTGAAATTTTCGACACGGACAGTTCTTTTCAGGTGATCACCGCACAAGCGGATAACAATAGTCGCCCGATCAAATCTTGGTACATAGGCAACCTAGTTGATCAATATGGAGAGAAGAAAAATACCTCTCACTTTTCATCAGTCACCAAGGTGGCGAATTATAGGACCAAGGGAGGGAGTATCAACTCTGGTTCGATGACTTTCTACTTTGATGTTAATTCGTTAGAGCGGAACCATGTTTATTTTCCATCTGTCGAACAATTTAGTTCATTCGGAGATGCGGTGAAACGCTATATTGCGGATGTTTATCAAGCGAGTAACTTGACTGGAGAGATCCTAAATCTAAGCCAAAAAGAGAGGGCGTGGATTAAAGATAATCCGGATGTACGTATAGGTATCGATCCGAATTCGTTACCTTATGAAGCGGTATCCAATACCGGTGAATACATCGGGATGATTGATGATTATCTAACGCTGATTGAACAAAAAACAGGGCTAAGTATTCAGCATGTTGACGTGGCGAATTGGTCTGAGACCCGAAGCTTGGTTGATCATCATGAAGTGGAACTGGTCTCAGCAGCTCAAGAGAATCGTTCGTTAGGAGATAACGTCAAAGCAGCTAAAAGCTTGTTTTCAAGTCGTTTGGCCATTGCATCGAGAAGAGACGTTAGTAGCTTGGTACTTGAAGAAGCTGATGGTTGGAAAATCGGTATATTGAAGAATGCGGCAAATACTAACGCGATTTTATATAAGTACCCGAACGTTGAGTGGGTAGAGGTAGAATCCACGGCCGATGGGCTCAACCGATTGGATGATAAAACCTTAGACGGCATGGTCGACACTGTTGATGTCCTCAATTACCTCATTGATTCATTTGGTCATCGAGGGGTTGGTATCATCGGCCGGTTAGACTTCTTCCTGTCGCCAACTCTGCATGTCATCAAATCTGAACCTTTGCTTTATTCGATTGTGAATAAGGCGATTGAGAGTATTTCTGCTGAAGAACATCAAAAGATATCGGCGAAGTGGGCGGCGCCCAAAGCGATAGAAAGAGTTGATTATCAATTGGTTTACACTATTTCGGTTTTTTCTCTGGTGATCCTTCTTCTTATTATTTTCTGGAATCGTAAATTAGCGAAGCAGATCAGTATTGCTAAGGAAGCGACCGAAGCTCTGGAAAAGGCGCAGAACCAACTCTACAACATGCTAAATAGCTCTCCAATTGCAGCTAGTGTGGTATTTGAAGAAGAGGTTCGTTACGCGAACGATACGGCAAAACGTTTGTTTGGCGTGGAAGATCAGGCGTTGTCTTCTATCGACGTTGCCGCTATCCATGACTCGCTGAGCGTTCGTGATGGCGTGCATGAAGAGCTCGACCTTAACGGTAAAGTTGAAAATAGGGAGTTAGTACTCAGAAAGTCTGATGGAACCCGATTTGTTGCTTTGGTCAGTTACTATCTTTTTGAGATTGATGGTGAAGTCGCCACACTATTTTGGGCATTCGATATTTCAGAAATGAAGCGCCTTAACGAACAATTGGAAGAAGAGAAACAGAGAGCCGATTTGGCGAGCCAAGCTAAATCGGAATTCTTAGCCAATATGAGCCATGAGATAAGAACCCCAATGAACGCCATTATTGGCTTGTCTTATCTGGCGATTGGCGAAATATCTAATCCTGTAGCTCGAAATTATATTGAGAAAGTGCACCGTTCTGGCCATTCGTTACTCGGTATCATCAATGACATCCTTGATTTTTCAAAGATAGAAGCTGGGCAACTTGTTATTGATAACGTCCCGTTTGATCCCGTAACGACTTTTAAAGATGTGATTGAGTTGATGGAATCGAAAGCGGCTGAGAAGCAACTCAATTTGTCTATGGTCATCGACCCAGAGTTAGACACGCCACTACAAGGCGATCCATTGAGGTTGTTCCAAGTCATACTCAACCTTGTGGGCAACGCGATTAAGTTTACGGAAAAAGGCAGCGTAGCGTTAACGGTGGAGCATGTTGACTCGAACGACAGCAGCCTAACCATGAGAGTGAGTGTGATGGATACCGGGATAGGCATCTCGGATGAGAATCTGCACAAGCTGTTTGAAGCCTTTAGCCAAGCGGATAGCACAACGACCCGTCGGTTTGGTGGTACGGGGCTTGGGCTTAACATTAGCCAGAAATTAGTGCACGCGATGGGCAGTCAAATTACTGTGGAGAGTGTTTACGGGCAGGGCAGTGAGTTCTCATTTGTGCTGACATTGCCACGAGTAAGCGCGGATGAGTTAGCCGACTTTAAAGCCCAAGAGCTGCAGTTGGATTATCAGGTTGAGTTCAAAGGGCAAAGAGTACTATTGGTTGAAGACAATGAGCTGAACCAAGATCTCGCCTTAGCATTTTTCAGTCGTTCTAAATTGAATGCGGATCTTGCTGAAAACGGAAAGGAAGCGCTGGAATTAGCTCAAAATAACGACTACGAGATAATCTTTATGGATCTTCAAATGCCGATTATGGATGGCTTTGAAGCAACCCGTTTGATTCGCGAGTTTGATACAGATGTACCGATTGTTGCAATGTCGGCCAATGTGTTTGCCGATGCGAAACAACGAGCGAGGAAAGCGGGTGTAACCGACTTCTTGGATAAGCCAATTGTTATTGATAAAGCGATGGCTTTGATTACGAGGTACATTGTTCCTGAGGTGCTAGTAGAAGGTCGAGCGCCATCTGACTCGTCTTCACATACGAAACAGACTATTGATTCTAATGAGAGTGCGGTATTAAGCTCTGATGCCTCAATTGAGCCACCTATTTTCTCTCAGTCGAGATTTGAGCAACTGACTTATCATGATGTGAGACTGCAAGCCAAGATGCTTAATAGGTTCTGCCAAGGCGCGCCAGATACGATGTCGGAAGCTTCTGATAACTTAGTACAAGGCGATTGGGAAACGTTAGAGCGTAATCTTCATACTTTAAAAAGTATGGCTGCTTCGATTGGTGGATTGCGATTGGCAGAGTTACTCAGTGATTTAGAAAGCAAAGCGCATAACAAGGCGTGTGATGAAGCAGATCTTAAGCAAGGCGAACTTGGGTTAATCGAACTGATTAAAGCAGTTGAGATCAGCTTTGATGTGTCTGGTGTTGGGGGATTCAATACGACAAGTACTGAAGAAGCCGATGCGAGTCTTGCTGATACCTCTGATTCACCGAGCATCACGTCAGAACAGCATGCTCAGTTGCTATCACTGCTGGATGCTTATGATAACGATGCAACTCAATATGTGACTGAGTTACTGGCACAGTATCCACATTCTGTTGTTCTCAAAGATGTTCGAAGTGCGTTAGATAATTATGACTTTGAACGAGCAAAAGAGGGGCTTGGCGCTTCTGAGTAGTTGTCTTTTATAAATATCACTTCAACATTAAAGCCTTTAGCTCTTATAGCGAAATACCGAGCTAGCTAAAGGCTTTAAATCTATCTACACCGAACTAACGACTCACGTTCTGTTTGATTAGCTCAACAACCGTATCGTATCGGTGCGGCAGTTTTCGGTTTCGTTTTTGAACCAGATACAGCGTTTCCTCTACTTCTACCTTTGGCGGCACAACGTGTAGCTTGTCTCTATCTGGGAAGTGTTCAACCGCGCCAGCCGGTAACACGGTAAAACCTAATCCTTTTGATACGGGTAGCAAGATCTGGTGAAGCTGATTGATGTAGCCAGATCTTGGTATCTCATTAACGTTGATGTTCGCTAAGTCTTTATCTCCGCAAAGGTCGAAATACAAAGACAGATAATGTGCAGAATCTGGGTGGGCAATCAGGCCAATGTCATTCAATACTTGCGGCGTTATCTCTAAATCAGCAAGGCTGTGGTGAACAATAAGACACAGTGCTTCTTTGCCGATGACTTGGCTTTGGTAGTAGCTGTCGTTCGGGGAATGCCTAACAATGCCGATATCGGTAGTGCCTTCGCTTAGGTCATTCAATATCTTTTTGTTTGGAGCGGCTTCTAAGTTAATGCTGAGCTCTTGGTGTTGCTGTTGAAGTTCAAGAAGCTTGGGATACAGACGCAAAGAGAGTGAGCCAGAGCAAGACAAGTGACATTGCCCAGCATAAGGGTTATCAAAACTCAGAGACTCAAAAAGATCTTCTTGGTCTTTCTCTAGTTTGATCGCATAGCTATACATAATCCGACCCTGTTCGGTCAGTTCGAAGCTCTTGTTTTCTCGAGATAGCAGGTCACAATTACAAGCTTGTTCAAGCTTCTTGATGTGTTGGCTGACTCCAGGTTGTGTCATATACAACTTTTCTGCCGTTTGGGTGAAATGGCCAACTTCAACCAGAGTCTTAAACGTATTGAGCCAAAGTGGATTAATCATACTCACCTTCAAATACTAAAGCCTATAAATAACAAAGCCAATAAATAACAGAAAATTATTATTATCTTAAGTAATGATAATTTCAACTCTAGCGTCTTAAGTAACGCTAATCAAAGTCATGTGGTGGTAGCACTTTATATTGGTCTATTGGTCGCTTTGTAGAGTTGCTATGAGTAACAAAGTGTTGCGACTTTGTTGAATTTTTGGTCTATTGACCAACTGTGCTCATATTTAGGAACGAAGATGAATAGAAATGTTTGGCTGCTTTCACTGTGTCAGGCCTTGTTGATGACGGGTAACATATTACTGATCTCTGTGATTGGTTTGATCGGTAAGCAGATTGCACCCAGTGTCAGCATGATCACCTTGCCGGTTGCACTGCAGTTTTTGGGTTTAATGGCAGCCACTATTCCAGCATCTTTAATTTCAGGCAAGTTAGGGAGAAAGCGAGGATTTAGTATTGGTAATGTGGTTGGCATTACAGGAGCTAGTCTTGCCACCTACGCACTGTCTCAACAACATTTCTATTTGTTTTGTTTCGCTACGTTCTTACTTGGGATAGGCATAGGTTTTGGCACGCTTTATCGTTTTGCTGCAATCGAGGTGTGTGATGAAAATGCCCGTCACCGAGCGATCTCTATCTCGATGGCTGGTGGCGTTTTAGCCGCGGTATTAGGACCAAATTTGGCGATTATGTCGCAACAGTGGTCGCAAGATGGCTTGTACATTGGTGCTTTTGCTTCTTTGATTGGATTGAACATTCTTGCGTTACTCATCTTACAAACAACTCAGTTTCCAAAAGTCTCTTTTAATAGTCAGGCACCTAAATCCGATCCTCTCAGTGTGATAGTAAAAGCGCCTAACTTTATTGGCGCAGTGTTTGCTGCCATGGTCGCTTATGCGGTGATGAATATCCTGATGACAGCAACGCCATTGGCAATGATTGGTTGTGGCTTTGACTTTACCAAAGCAGCGGGCGTCATTGAGTGGCACGTATTGGGGATGTTTGTTCCTGCATTCTTTACTGGTTCACTTATCGAGAAGTTTGGCTCAAGAATGATGATCTTGGCAGGCGGGGTTCTGTTCGTCGTCTGTATCGCGATTAACATTCATGGCGAATCTATCTGGCACTTCAGAGCGGCTCTAGTTGTGCTTGGTGTCGGTTGGAACTTTATGTTTATCGCGGCAACAGGTTTGTTTAGTCAGTCCTACCAATCGCAGAATAAAGCTAAGGCACAAGCGTTTAATGAATTTATTGTCTTTGGCTGTGTGACGATTACAGCGATGCTCTCTGGCTGGCTAGAATCGACAGCAGGGTGGCAGAACCTCAATATCTACGTATTACCATTCGTGTTAGCTGTTATCTTGCTGTTCGCATTCAGTGCTCGTAAATCGCGTATTCAAAAGCAGCCTGTGTAATGGATCATCTAATGGTGGTTCAGTAACTTCGTTACTGTGATTAAAACCCTAGTATCTCAAACTGCGACCAATAAAAAGCCCTACCAATAAGGTAGGACTTTTTCTTATGGCTTAAATAATAACGTTTTCTTAAAACTGCTGTCTTGGCTTATATCCTGTGACAACAGTACTTAAGCTTGTGTTGTAAATACGCATGACAGAGCCAGCGATGATTTACAGGTCGACCAAAATTGTCTTAGTGGTAATCCCACCTTGGTCATCGATTATCTTCAGTGTCACCTCGTGCTTTCCGTATGAAGGGAAGATTGACGTGAATGTGCGACCTCGTTTCACCTTTCCGTTTGGAAGTGTCCACTCGGTATCAACAATACGACCATCGCTGTCTGAACTTGTAGACCACATGGTTACCCAGCGGCCCAAGTGAATGTACTTCGCGCTCGCTTCTGGAAGGGCGTTTGGAGATTCAACACTCACTACGGAGCTAAATGAAGCGGTAGCGCCTTTGTCGTCGACAACAGTCAAGTTCACCGTGTATTCACCGGCCTGTTCATAAGACCAAGTTGGTGCCACTTCGTAACTTGTTGTGCCGTTCCCAAAGTCCCACAGGTAATGGGTGATCTCACCGTCTTGGTCTGAGCTGAAGTTGTTTGCAGAAACAGTCAGACCAGTCACATTAAGCTCGAAGTTCGCAGTAGGAACGATGTTGTGTTGGCTTACTTTAGATAAGCGAACCACACCGTATTCGTTGTTATCACTCTGATTCACAATATCGACCGCTAAACCAAACTCCGTCAGGATGCGTCCTGAATCTGGTGCTTGAGGCGATGTGTAATCTTGGTCATCCGAGAAGCTAGCATTGCCAACCAAACTGGTATCTTCGAGTACATCGTTGTCGCTGTTTACAAGACGCATTGGAGTATGATCTTTGAGTGAAAACGCTGCGTCTCGAACTTGGTAGCGTGTTTGAGCCGCTTCACCAGAGTTTGCCCACACCATGGCATTTTGGTCTGCATCGACCACGCCTAACCAACCTTCACCAGGGTGTTTACCTACCCAGTTGTCGGTTAGTGATTCGTCGACGTACCAAATGATCAAGCCAGGGTCGAATGACATCAGTTGTCCCATGCGTTTGATGTTCGCTAGGCCTTCATCAACATCCATGTGGCTGCGCCATTGCAATAGATAGTAGTGCTGCGCTTGATGGAATCCATTACTCAGCTTGTAACCATTAAGGGCGAAGGTGGAGTTGCTTTCACCATCGTCTATTGAGGTCACTTCACCATCGACAACAACAGCAAGGTTATCTAAATAGAAGCCTTCCATTGCTAAGCCGCCATCGGTGATGTATTCAAAAGACAGTTCCACTTCTTGGCCTGCCCATTGTGAAACGTCGAACTCAGCGTCGACCCATCCGCCAGATTCGCCGCCAATAGCAGGAACGAGGTCCGTGTTGTATGGATCGTCCATTGAGGTAATGTTTCCTGCAATGGCTTGTCCGTTGATTAGCACGCGCGCAAAGTCGTAGTCTTTTTCAATCTCATACCAAGTTTTGAAAGACAGCAGTGCAGAATCACCCGCTGGGATCATCAACTTGCGAGTCATACTGTTTTTCAGATCATCGCCTTTTTGAGAGTGGAATGAATACTCGCCCTCAAAGGGTTTCAGACTTTCAATCTGCTTTTCAGGAAGATCCACTTTGATCATGTTAGGACGACTGTTATCCGTTGTTTGGAACAGCGTATACACTTGTGGATTGTCTTCTAGGTCATCAATCGAGAGCTGATCATCGTTAACCCAACGTCCGCCAATCGATTTCTGTAGGAAGTGTTTTGCCCAAGAGCTGAATGCCGTTGGTTGTGTACCACCAATTTGACCAGCCCAACTGCCCGAAGACATGATTGACCAGTAAGAAACCGGTTCGCCTTTGCCTGTGTATTGCGTGTCATACTCGTCTGGTAAGCCTAAATCATGGCCATATTCGTGGGCACAAACACCTGCAGCCGCATCAATCGGTTGAATGGTGTAATCGAACGCCGCGTATTGGCCACCAAATCGATCTGGAAGCGAGCTAGAAGTACCTTCCAGTACATGAGTGCGACCAAGGTTGAATCGGTGAGACCAAATCGCATCAGGGCCTAACACGCCACCACCGGCTTCTTCGCCTACCGATGCATGAAACACCATCAGGTGGTCAATCACACCATCGGGTTCGCGGAAATTTCCGTCACCGTCGTAATCGTAACGATCTTCGATGTCGTAATCGGCAAGGTTGATACTCGGATCTTGAGCTAGTTGATTCAGCGCTTCACGAACCAGTTCCTGTGCGTTTAAGTCGTTGTCGGTGGTAGGGGAGTTGCCACCATAGAATGACGCAGGCTTAGAGGCGCGATACCAACCTGCCGCTTGACCTGCAACGCTGTAACTATCACCAGATTCGCTTTGGTAATACTGACGCATCGAGATTAGGTTTTCGCCATTTGGCCCTGTGTAGCCAGAATTTGAAAACAACAACTCTTGATAATGTTCAGGGTTGTAGCTCTCGTAGAGCATTTGCGTGTGCTCTTCGGTCAGCTTGTTGTTATCCCAGTTCAAATCAGGGAAATCGACCAACAGAGCGAGTACTTTATCGGTACGCTTGGTGCCGACTTCTAAAGCAAAGACACTCGCTTTTTTAACACCGGATCCTTTTTCGATGGTTTTGAGTATTTTCGCTCGTTGCTCAAGTGCTTTTTTACCGAATTGAGCGTCGCCTTTAAAACCTGAATTGATCTTATTTTTTAAGTAACGGTCAAGTGCGTCGTGTTTTGCCACATCGGTTGCATCTTGGTCGACTAAGCCTTGTCTAACTAGCATTTCAATAAGTTTGTCTTCATTAACAACGCCTAAATCAATAGGTGTTTTTGCATAACTACTGACGCTAAATAGAGTAAGCATTGCTGAAGCCAACAATGTTTTTCTCATCATTTTCATTATATTTCCTTTTTATATTTCCATGTCGATATCAGTATCAACTGCCTTATTCGAATCAGTTGTCCGAGTCTGGCCTAATACACTCTTGTGGTGTCTTATTTAACTGACGTGTGTTTGTTGTATGTTTTTTACCTTCTATCTCTTTTGTATTGGTTGTCTCTTTTCTATTTTTTGAATCAAACGGAGTGCTCTTCACTTTTTTAGCGTTGAGATAGATACGCAAAGCTTCTTGATTTTCCTCATAGGTTAAGCCTGAACAGATAACACCTTGTTTAATCAATGACTTCAGCAATAGTTCGTCGTTCTCAATAGTGGAAGCCTGTGACAGTGAGGAAAAAATTAGAACCATTAAAGCCATTGTTTTGTGTGACATTATTATATCAAGCCATCAGTTTTGATTATGTAACAAAATATATTTATAAAATTTACCAATCAAATGGATAATTATTACAATTAATTATTCGTTCCGGTTTCAACATTTAGAGTTAATATACAATAAGGAGTGTTATTTATTCTATTGTCAGTTATTTAATGGGTTTTGTTGAATGAATAGTTGATAGTTTGGATGTTTAATAACATTGATTAGGCCGTGGTTATTATTCTGGAGGGCGCTTTATACAAGGCGTTGGGTTCTAACTAATAAGATGATTTTTTATTATCGGTGTTTTAAAATACGCATGTAATAACTGAGTCATTAGTAAATACCCATGCTCAAATTATTTTTACTCAAAATATCAATAATTAGGGTATTGAGAGTAACTTTCAGTGTTTAAATGACGTGAAATTTAACAATAGCAGAGCTGGTCGGATTGTCACCGCCTGCTTGCTTAAAGCGAATGAAACGGCTGAGAGAAGAGGGCGTGATTGTCGGTGGTGTGTCCATCATTAATCCAGAACTGACCGGCAGTAAGATGACTTTGGTTGTGTCCGTGGAAATGGAGCGTGATCGAGGGGATATTTACCAAATCTTTCGCCATTCTATTTCAAAGGCAGAGAGGTCACGCAGTGCTATCAGATATCAGGCAGCTTTGATTTCATGCTGATTGTGACGGTCAAAGACATTCAAGCCTACGAAGACTTTGTGGAGCGAGTACTACGCAAAGATCTGAATATTCGTAAATTCCATACCTCTGTCTCAATGAGAACCGTGAAATTTACCACTGCCGTAAACTTAGATGAGTCGTGACTGTTGGCATGAGAAGATAGTGAAGTTATTAGCTTTGTGAGGTACTTAGCTAATATTTGTATAAATAGCAGGCATTTACACAAAATGTGACGTTCACATTTTGTCATAACTTTAATAATTGTATATATTCCTCGCCTAAAATAATAATTAACAAAAGTTAATATAATGACTGTCAGCTCATTTTCTCAATCACGTGAAACGCTTCTAAGCGAAAACGAACAACTCGTCTCAACTACCGATCTTAAAGGTGTGATTACTTACAGTAATGATGCTTTTTGTCGTATAGCAGAATATAGCCAACAAGAACTCCTAGGACAAAACCACAATGTTGTCAGGCATGGTGATATGCCCAAAGCTGCATTTGCCGATATGTGGATCAACCTAAAACAAGGTAAAGCGTGGCGTGGAATCGTAAAGAACAAAACGAAGTCCGGTGGCTTTTATTGGGTCGATGCTTATGTCACGCCAATTTACGATAATAGAAAGGTGAGTGGCTATCAGTCTGTTCGTGTTAAACCTAAGAATGAGTGGGTGCAGATTGCAGATAAGGCCTACCAAGGCTTATTGAAGGCTGAGAAGTCTGGCCGCCAATGGTCATTACAGATCAGCGATAGTGTTCGTTATGCCGTGTTATTGGGATCGTTGGCTGCGCCTCTCGTATCAAATCTAGTCGAAGTTGGGCAAATGTCGCAATGGTTTCTTAGTTTGCTTCCTGTTTCTGCATTGGCTCTGCTTTTCCGACAAGAACTCATTGATACACCGTTACAGTTAAAGAAGCTTCAGTCTAAGTTTGATAGTGTCAGTCGTCTTGTTTATTCAGGTAATAGTAAGTATTCAATCGCCGACTTCCATTTGAAGCTGTTGTCAGCGCGAATCAGAACGGTGTTAGGTCGTATGACGGATTCTGCGAAGCCATTGCAAGACTTAGCTGATAATCTCAATACGACTTCATTTGAAGTGTCAGAAGCGTTAGATCAACAAACGGAAGATATTTTACAAGTGCGTGAAGCAACTGAAGAAGTTGAAGTCACGGCGAATGAGGTCTCTTCTCGTACAGAAGAAGCGCATCAGATTGTTGATGTGACTTTGCAAACCTGTGCGGGTGCTAAAGAAAGCATTAATCAAACTCATCAAAATTTAGAAAGCTTAGCTTCACAGGCAGAGAAGGCCACCCAAACAACTTACCAACTGAGCGACCAAGCTCAAAGCGTCAGCAAGATAATGGAAGAGATAGGCGGAATCGCCGAGCAAACCAACTTGTTGGCACTGAACGCTGCGATCGAAGCGGCTAGAGCAGGCGAGCAAGGACGTGGTTTTGCGGTGGTTGCTGATGAAGTGCGTGCGTTATCGGGTCGCACTTCTAAGGCGACGGTTCAAATCAAAGAGAGCATTGATACCATGTTAGCGACGATTGAAGGTTGGCAGAAAGATATTTTGGCTAACCGAGAACAAACGGATGCGTGTGGCGATGTAGCAAAGGTAAGTGCAGAGCGCTTGTCAGAAGTTGAGAACCTAATGCAATCGATGAACGAGTTAATGCAGTCGGTTGAAAGTTCCGCACATAAGCAACGTCAGCTATCTAGTGACGTAAACCTTCATATGCAGTCTATCGCGTCAACCGCCGAGCAAAACCTAGTGGCGACACATTCAGTCAAAGATCATTCGAAAGAACTCAAAGAGCAAGTGAATGAATTCTATCAATTGGCGAAGCGTTTCGAAGAGAAATAGCGGTTAGATTTACGCCGAGTAAGAAATAAGAGAAAGCCTTGCGAAATTAGCAGGGCTTTTTTGTGAGCTAAAGGAACTGTTAACAATCAAAGACTAACAGGCAACTGATACAAAAAAGCCCCGCATTTTCATGCGGGGCTTTCTGTATGCATCAACCCATTGAAGGGCGAGACAATGTATTCAAGATTAAGCTAGAAGCTCTTTCGCTGTGTTTACTACGTTTTCAGTAGTGAAACCGAACATCTTGAATAGCTCACCTGCAGGTGCAGACTCGCCGAACGTTGTCATACCGATGATCTTGCCACCGAAACCAACGTACTTGTACCAGAAGTCAGCGATGCCAGCTTCTACAGCGATACGTGCCGTTACGTCAGATGGAAGTACAGACTCACGGTACTGCGCGTCTTGTTTGTCGAACGCATCAGTAGCAGGCATAGAAACTACGCGTACTTTCTTACCTTCAGCCGTTAGCTCAGCAGCAGCGTTAACCGCTAGCTCAACTTCAGAACCCGTTGCGATAAGGATAAGCTCTGGCTTGCCTTCACAATCTTTCAGGATGTAACCACCCTTAGCGATGTTTGCTACTTGCTCAGCGTCACGATCTTGTTGTGCAAGGTTTTGACGAGAGAAGATAAGTGCAGAAGGACCATCTTTACGCTCGATTGCTAGTTTCCAAGCAACAGCAGACTCAACTTGGTCACATGGACGCCATGTGCTCATGTTTGGCGTTAGACGTAGAGAAGCGATCTGTTCAACCGGTTGGTGAGTAGGACCATCTTCGCCTAAGCCGATAGAGTCGTGCGTGTAAACTTGGATGTTCTGAACTTTCATCAGAGCAGCCATACGCATAGCGTTACGAGCGTATTCCATGAACATTAGGAACGTTGCGCCGTATGGTACGAAACCACCGTGCAGAGCGATACCGTTCATGATAGCCGTCATACCGAATTCACGTACACCGTAGTGGATGTAGTTACCAGAGAAGTCGTTTGCTTCAAGAGACTTAGAACCAGACCACATAGTCAGGTTAGAAGGCGCAAGGTCAGCCGAGCCGCCCATGAATTCAGGTAGCATAGCACCGAACGCTTCTAGAGCATTTTGAGATGCTTTACGTGATGCGATGTTTGCTGGGTTAGCTTGAAGATCAGCGATGATTGCCGATGCTTTCTCTTCCCACTCAGCTGGTAGGTCACCGTTTACGCGGCGTTTGAATTCAGCTGCCAGCTCAGGGTATGCTGCTTCATAAGCTGCAAGTTTCTCGTTCCACGCTGCTTCCTTAGCTGCGCCTGCTTCTTTCGCATCCCACTCTGAGTAAACTTCCGACGGAATTTCAAAAGGACCGTGCTCCCAACCTAATTCTTTACGTGTTGCTGCAATTTCTTCAGCGCCTAGTGGAGCACCGTGACAGTCGTGCGTACCTGCTTTGTTTGGAGAACCAAAGCCAATCACTGTTTTAGTACAGATTAGAGTAGGGCGAGGGTCTGCTTTAGCCGCTTCAATCGCTGCGTTGATAGCGTCAGAATCGTGACCATCTACCGCTGGGATTACGTGCCAGCCGTAAGCTTCGAAACGCTTAGGTGTATCGTCAGAGAACCAACCTTCAACTTCGCCATCGATAGAGATACCGTTGTCATCCCAGAAAGCAACCAGCTTACCAAGACCAAGCGTACCTGCTAGAGAACATGCTTCGTGAGAAATACCTTCCATCAGACAGCCATCACCCATGAATGCATAAGTGTAGTGGTCTACGATGTCGTGGCCTTCTTTGTTGAACTGAGCAGCTAGCGCTTTCTCAGCCATAGCCATACCAACAGCGTTAGTAATGCCTTGACCTAGAGGACCAGTCGTTGTTTCGATGCCTGGTGCGTAGCCGTACTCTGGGTGACCTGGAGTCTTAGAGTGCAGTTGACGGAAGTTCTTAAGATCTTCAATTGAAAGCTCGTAACCTGCTAGGTGCAGCAGAGAGTAAATCAGCATTGAGCCGTGGCCGTTAGACAGGATAAAACGGTCGCGGTCAGCCCACTCTGGGTTTGCTGGGTTGTGGTTTAAGTGAGAACGCCAAAGTACTTCAGCGATGTCAGCCATACCCATAGGTGCGCCTGGGTGACCAGAGTTTGCTTGTTGTACGCCGTCCATGCTTAGAGCACGAATAGCGTTAGCTAGATGTTTGCGATTCATAAGAACTTCCGAATAAAAATTAAGAAAAACAAAATTGATAAAAGTAGGGGAACTGAACGTTCCCCTATTTGAATTTGGTAAGAGTGATTACAGCTTAGCTGCGATCATGTCTTCTAGTTTGCCTTGGTCAACGGCGAAGTTGCGGATGCCTTCAGCCAGTTTCTCAACAGCCATTGCATCTTGGTTGTGGTCCCATAGGAACTCAGCGTGAGTCATCGCTGCTGGACGCTCTTTAGTACCGTTAGAGTCGATAAGCTTCTCTACTACTTCGCCTTCTGCTGCTTCTAGGTCTGCTAGAAGTTGAGGAGC
Source organism: Vibrio sp. 10N.239.312.D08 (assembly GCF_041466145.1). Taxonomy (NCBI): domain Bacteria; kingdom Pseudomonadati; phylum Pseudomonadota; class Gammaproteobacteria; order Vibrionales; family Vibrionaceae; genus Vibrio; species Vibrio sp. 10N.239.312.D08. The sequence continues at coordinate 24,056 of NZ_JBFSSD010000051.1, forward strand.
GATAGTTAGACGGTCACAACCAGCAAGCTCAAGGATCTCGCCGATGTTACGGAAGCTTGCGCCCATAACAACAGTTTTGTAGCCGTGGTCTTTGTAGTAGTTGTAGATATCTGAAACAGAGATTACGCCTGGATCTTCTGAAGCTTCGAAATCACGACCTTCTTTCGCTTTGTACCAGTCCATGATGCGACCAACGAAAGGAGAGATTAGGAATACGCCAGCTTCAGCACAAGCACGAGCTTGAGCGAAAGAGAATAGAAGCGTTAGGTTACAGTTGATGCCTTCTTTCTCTAGGATTTCAGCAGCACGGATACCTTCCCAAGTAGAAGCCAGTTTGATAAGGATACGGTCGTTAGTGATGCCAGCGTCGTTGTACATTTTGATAAGTTGACGAGCTTTAGCAACGCTGCCTTCCATGTCGTAAGAAAGACGAGCATCTACTTCTGTAGAAATACGGCCAGGTACAACTTTAAGGATTTCTTTACCGATGTTTACGTTAAGCATGTCGCAAGTGTCTTGAACTTGCTGTGCTTTGTCATCGCTTTGCGCTTTAGCGTATTCGATAGAAGCATCGATTAGAGGTGCATACTCAGCAATTTGAGCAGCTTTAAGAATTAGAGATGGGTTAGTTGTCGCGTCTTCTGGTGTGTACTTACTGATAGCTTCGATATCGCCAGTGTCAGCTACAACAGTTGTTAGTTTACGAAGTTGCTCTAATTTATTGCTCATTTTGATCATCCTATGTATCGCATAACACCTCATTAATGGGAGAGGTGTGGGCATTTGCAAGCTAACTAATGAAGTTCTCAATGGTTGTACCAGTGAGCCAAACTTACATTAATTTAAATTTTTCTCCGAACGAACATTTGCACAGAACATTTGATCGCTCGATGAGTAAATGATGTAGCCATATTTATCCGATCTAGCCCCAAAGTCAACGGTAAATAGTACTGTATGGTGACTTCAGTCAAATATATTTCGCTCTAGTAATCATGGGCTATGCAAGCAAACGTTTAACGAGCAAAGTGAGGTGAATTAATCAACAACAAAACCATGGTTATGACTATGAGCAAATGTACCTTGCTGTTACATATGTTTGGGGTGTAAACTTGTGTATCACTTGCTTAAGCATCGAACATTTGTTCTTCAAGCAGGTAAAATAATTGTTAAATATTGGTTGAGTGGTATATGAGTAAGAATATCCAAGATGTTTCCGAAGAAAACACTGATCTCCTCACTGAAGTAGCGGTTGCTTATTATCAAGATGGTGCCACGCAAGAAGAGATATCTAAAAAGTACTCTATCTCCCGTGCAAAGGTTGGTCGAATGCTCAAGCAAGCCCGAGATGAGGGCATTGTTGAGATCACCGTGAAATATCACCCCGTCTTTAGTGCGAAGATCGAGCAACGTTTGATCGAACGATTTGGTGTAAAGCGTGCTCTTGTAGCACTAGACCAACCAAATGAAGAGAAGCAGCGATTACAGGTTGCTGGTTTAGTGTCTAACTATCTTACCAGTACACTGAAAAACGGTATGGTGGTGACAGTAGGACAAGGGCGAAACGTATCGTCTGTTGCTCACCACACTGGCGTAATTACGCCACGAGACTGCAAATTCGTGTGTGGTATCGGCGGTATTCACCCAAGAGGCGGTATGTTTAATGCCGACCATATATGCAGGCAGCTAGCCAAAAAGTACGGTGGATCTTCTGAAACCTTATACGCGCCGGCTTATGCCGAGAATAAAGCGCAAAAAACCGCATTTATGGAAAACAGCACCGTTAAGCAGACACTCGATCTCGCTCGAAAAGCCGATGTTGCATTAGTCGGTATCGGTGATATGAGTGAAAACAGCTATATGGTCGACTTAGGTTGGTTTACCGCAGGTGAGGTCGTTCAATCTCGTTTATTGCAAGGAGTCGTCGGTGACTTTGCGGGTTATGACTTTTTCGATGTTCACGGTAAAACAGCAAACACAGTAATGAGTGACCGTGTGATTGGTTTGGCCTTGGAAGAATTCCGCCCAATTGCAGAAGTCATTGCCATTGCAGCCGAGAACAGTAAACCACTCGCTTTGTTAGGTGCACTAAGAACCGGTGTGGTCGATGTGATAGCGACCAGCGTAAGTAATGCTTTGACGGTACTTAACTTGGACGAACAACTTAGCGTGAATAAACCAAACGGCAGTGAATAGTAAGATATTTATGCTTCGTTGAATTCACTATTTGAATAATCATGGAAATTCCCCCTAATGAAACCAGTGCAATAAGGGGGATAACTATTAGACATGACTCGAATAGTGAATTTGTTCAGCGGTTGAAAGAATTATCACTCTTTAATGTTAAGCCACACTAAAGGAGATAATTATGAAACTGTCATTTATCACACACGCTATTTCTAGCAACAGTGACCAATCAAGTTCTATCTTTAAATCTATTTCTATCTTTGGGCTTAGCTCAATAGCCACGGTTTGTATGCTCACACCTACAGTACATGCCGATGATAAAGTCGTCGCAGGGTATTTTGCGGATTGGCAATATCTGAATAAAGACAACCCTTATACCGTTGACGACATACCTGCAGACAAGCTCTCACATATTATTTACGCCTTCTTGAGCATGTGTGGTCCTCATAGCGGTGCTGGTGAGCCCGTCCAAAAACAAATTCAGCAGCAATGTGCAGACAAACAACCATATACCGCGATTATTGTGGATAAAGAAGCTGCGTTAGAAGTCGATTTCGGAGACGTGGGTGTTGATGCCGCCTATAAAGGTCACTTTGCCCAGTTAGCTCAACTGAAGGCCGACAATCAAAATATCAAAATTTTGCCCTCATTTGGAGGGTGGACAATGTCTGAACCTTTCCATGCGATGGCGAAAGATCCTCAAGCCATTGCGCACTTTTCAAAAACTGCTGTTGAATTGATCCAAAAATACGACTTCTTTGATGGTATTGATCTTGATTGGGAATACCCAGGAGGCGGCGGCTTAACCACTTCGCCTTGGAACCCAGAGACGAAACTAACGGATGAGCAAAAAGCGCTAGAGCGTGAAGCTTTTACTCTTTTAGTAAAAACAATCAGAAGTGATTTGGACGCTCTATCAAAGACGACTCAAAGAGATTACGAGCTTTCAACGGCTGTCGGTGTTGGTGCTAAGGCAGCTCAAATTGACTGGAACGCAGCTAGCCCATATCTGACGAACATGTTTGCGATGACGTATGACTTCCTCGGAGGCTGGGGAACTCAAACAGGTCACACAACAAACTTACATGCCACCGAGCGTAGTTGGTGGGGAATGGGAGCTGATGTCTTCATTAATCAGATGATAGAGCAAGGTATTCCTAGCGAGAAGCTCGTGATCGGGGCGGCTTTTTATGGTCGAGGTTGGCAAGGGACAAAAGACTTTGCTGGAGAGCTGCCTAAAGGTGACCTAGTTTCTGAACAAGGGGCGCAGTTTGGTACCGGTGAAAACGGTTACTTCATGTTTTGGGATCTTATGAATAACTACAGCAGTAAACAAGGTTATGAGTATAAGTATGATGAGCAAGCTCAAGCACCTTATTTGTGGAACCCAGATAAAAAAGTATTCATATCTTTTGAAGATCAGCGTTCTATTAAAGCAAAGGCAGAATGGGCGAAGAAATCAGACCTAGGCGGCATTTTTACTTGGGAATTATCAGGAGATCCTTCCGGGCAGTTGATCGATGTTATGCATAGTGAAATGAATAAAAAGTGAAATGAATAAATAACTGAACAGAAAATACCTAGAAAATAAGGTAGGTGTTTAGCCGCCTACCTTATTTAGCTCGTCTATTTAACTCACGTTCTTAAACAGAACATTCCGCGTGCTCGGTCACTTTCTTGTTTAGGTGAGTAGCCAGCTCATCATAAGGAATAGGGCGAGAGAAGTAATAGCCTTGCATTAAGTCACATCCACATGCCTTTAGAATTGCGAAGTGTTCGTTTGATTCTACGCCTTCTGCTAATACCACCATGCCGAAGTTCTTACCGATTGCGATGATGTTTTGCACCATGGTGAGTGACTGCTGATCGACAGCAATGTTCTCAATAAAGCTCTTATCGATTTTAAGTTCATCGATAGGCAGTGCTTTCAACATACCTAGTGATGAATAACCTGTCCCGAAATCATCTAAAGAGATCTTTATATTCTTCTCTTTGAGGGCTTCAAAAGTCGGTTTCACCAAAGTCACATCTTCAATGAACAAGCTCTCGGTAATTTCTAGCGTTACACAGCTAGGAGAGAGTTGATACTTTTCTAGTGTCGCGAACAAGTGCTCAGAGAAGGATTGATGAGAAAACTGACGCACTGATATGTTGATCGACAGCCCGATCTTTTGTTCTGTTGTTCGGTGCAAGTGGGCGATCTGCATAATGCTGGACTCAATAATAAAAGTCCCCAGTTTTTGCATTAAACCCGTGTTCTCTGCTATCGGTATAAAGACATCTGGCGGAACAAAACCCAATTCCTCATCAATCCAGCGCACGAGTGCTTCTACACCATGAATACTTTCATTTGCACGAACCAGCGGTTGGAAAACCATGAACAGCGTTTGTTTCTCGATAGCGATGCGTAGCCTTTGTTCTACTTTCATTTTGTAGAGATGAGCATCTTGCATTTCCGTTGTGAAAATACTGTACGAGTTTTGCTGCTGTTTCGCTTTGTACATTGAAATATCGGCAGAACGTAACAGGCTATCCAGATCTTTTCCGTGTTCTGGGAAACGCGCTACGCCGATGCTGCAACCTAACAAAAACTGAGCGCTTTCAACTTCATAAGGTTGAGAAAGCACTTCAATAATGCGCTTGGCGAGTCGTTTAATTTCAGCTTCATTCGACAAGGGCGTCAAGAACAAAAACTCATCACTGGATTCACGTACCAATAGGCTGAGGCGAGATCGGAACCTCATCAAACGCAAAGCGATCTGTTTGAGAACCTTATCTCCAAAGTCATGCCCGTGGGTGTCATTGACGCATTTAAAGTTATCGATATCGATAAACAACAGCGAAAACGGCTCTGACTCATCGTCAATCCATTTACCAATGTTTCTACGCATGTACAAACGGTTTGGCAGAGAGGTTAAAGGGTCATGGTTCGCCTGATAAATGAGTTGGCTACGAGTCCGTTGTTCATTCTTGGCAATCGACTTAACCAAAAAGTAGAAACCAAACTGAAGAAAAATAAAGGCAACGAAAAGAATGCTGAACTCTTGTATGAATATACTATCGACGTGAGTTAGATCCGTACGTCCTACCACCCATAATTTGTAGTTTGGGATGTATTTCGCGCTCATCAAAGAGTGGTACTCTTCATCGTCGACGACAAAAGAATAGGTTTCTTGCCCATTCATCGCTTCTTGTACGCTAATTCCGAAGTGGTCGGTAAAGATACTTGCAATACGCTGTATGACATCTTTGCCGACTGGAGAGGAATAGGCACTCTCAGATTCAATATCACTTGAATAAAACTGGCGATAGCTGTCTTTTCTGATCAGGCTTAGTGTATTGAAACTTCCGGCGTGAGCATTATTTTCAAATACGATCGTTGCGTCTAATCGTAGCCCTGCGGTCATTACTGCATCGGTTTTCTTGCCATCGATTGAAATGGATTTTCTCAGCGGGATGACTAAGCTATTCAACGAATCTTGAAAATAGGTACGGCCAAGCACCATGCTACTGCTTGATAGGGTGTCTAGGAAGGAGCCTCTGGTTGGCGCGTATTGCAGCAAGTTCCTTTGATTCGCAAGTTCGAGATTTGAGCTAATCGAGAGGTAATCACCGTCGGTGTTCAACAAGCCAAACGCTGCTATCGCAGGGTGGGTCTCAAGTAGCTTGTCTAATATTGGCCTAATCTGGATAGATGCAGTACGTGTGAAATCAGACTGTTGAGCCAGTTGATGGCCAACCACTTCTAACAAGGCTTCTTGACTGGTCAGCAGCGAGTTGACGGAGCTAGAAAAAAGCTCAACCTGAATGTGTTGCTGCTCTATGAAGTCGTCTCTGTTTGCTTTCCAGTTTGTTATTCCCAACGCGGCGAAAAGTATCAGGGTCAGTAGTACGACAAACGCGTACAGCGACCAGATATTTTGCTTAAATAGAGCCATGAGATGCCTTTGTTGGTTACTACTTTTAACAGACTGCAAGTGACAAACTATTGGGTTGTCAGCGCGATTCATGCAACGAAAAATACAAACATCAATGATGAAAGTATTAATGATTAAATAGTGTAACGACTACGAGCAGAGATTCTTGAGTGAAAAATTAGTATTCATAACGTCGATAACGATTAGTTTATGATTAATCACGAATTATGGTTAGCAAGTTGATGTGGGTTACAAATCAAACGGCGTGAATCGAGTCTTGGTCTCAAATGAACATAGCTTTGACTGCGACATAGAGGCTTACTTCATGAGACGTGGGGCCATCATTATCAGTAAGCTCTTTATGCATGCGCAGTATATTCTAATAGTTGCATTAAGCGAAGTTGAATTACTTTTTAGTCACGGCGATAGGGAGTTTGTCGTTAGCACCCCATTCCGTCCATGAACCATCGTAAACACCCATTTCACCGTTATAGCCAGCGAGTTTAGCGGCTAATAATATGATGCAAGCTGTTACGCCAGAGCCACAGCTAAAGAACATAGGTTGAGAAGGCGTTAATTCTAGCGTTGAAAAGATATCAATAAGCTCTTCTTGGGACTTTAACTTGCCGTTTTTGAGTACTTGGGCAAATGGTAGGCAAATAGAATTCGGTATATGGCCACTACGCAAGCCTTCACGTGGTTCAGGAACTTCTGAATCGAAACGAGCTTGAGAACGAGCATCTACAATGTTTGCGCTCTTGTCAGTTGAGTAACCTTCAATCTGCTGAGCACTGACAAAGTAGTTGTCTTGAATATGGCCTTCAAAATTGCCCGCTTTTACTTCGGTGCGATAGTCAGTCTCGGTCGCGTAACCGGCTTCGATCCAAGCTGGCAAACCGCCATCTAAGATGAATACGTCGTTGTGTCCCATTGCCATAAACATCCACCACGCACGAGGAGAAGCGAAGGTTCCGGAGTTATCGTAAACCACAATCGTACTGTCTTGATTGATGCCAATTTCTTTTGTGCGAGTGTTGAAGTGTTTTTCGCTCGGAAACATGTGAGGAAGCAGAGTGTGCTTGTTACAAAAGTCTTTGTCGTAGTCAAAACGAATAGCACCAGGAATCATTTGTCCTTTGATCTTTTCTGACTCGCTTGGAATTTGAAACTCGATGCTGGCGTCGAGGATGATGATATTGTCTTCTGCTAGCAAACGTTGTTGAAGTTGTTGTGGTGAGATGAGTGGCTGATTCATTATTGTTATATCCATTCTTGTTGTTTTAGCGATTCTTACTGTTTTAGCGAATACAGTGGTAGAGCGATTACTGTTGCTTTTGCGAATACAGTTGCTTTACGAATACCGTTGTTGCATCGATGGCTACTGTGCAGCTCGACAGTGGATGAACTGATAACTGCTTTGTCCGGTTATTTGATTGTTTAATGTATCAAGCGCGACCACAGAATCAATAGGGCAGTCTGTGGTAGGAGCAATAGAGAGCCGAAATACGTCATTATCTTTTGTCTGAACCGTCAGATAACGCCTGTGCCCATCTAAGGATTGAGTCAGCGTGTTCGAAATTACTTTGGCTTGAATACGTTGCCCCGTCTCTGATGTTAGCGGGAAATAGGCAAGGGCAACTAACACGCCTACGCCACACATTAAGATAAATAGACCTATTTTTAACTGTTTCATGAGAGTAAGTCTTTGAAGGTTATGTTGAAAATATAAGTGAGGTTGGTGGTAAAGTGAATGCTACTCGCTAAGAAAGCTGAATTAACTGCTCTTCGACGAAAATAAAAAAGTGAGCATTTCTGCTCACTTCCTATTTACAAACAATCCATTTTGACTCTGTTTCGTCAGAGATCTCGCTAACGACAAGTTACCTGCTGTTAAACAATTTACTGCCAGACAATCTGAGAGTCGCCGCTAGAAACCACTTGTTGTAATGGAGGTTGACCATCGTAAAACCAAATCTCTATCAAGAGTGCGTCATGGTTTACTGGTGCTGCAAAGTTGGAGGCGAACACACCGTTATCTAGTGGGCCCGCAATGACCTTGCTGGAGTAATCCGGCTTCAAGGTTGAGTCATCTCTTGTACTATAGCGGCTATAAACGGTCACAAAAGAACGGTCTGTCGAAATGCTGCTGATGTCAATGTTGAGATCAAACTGTTCAACAGAGTTGTAGTCAAATCCATCAGGTACCACCAAATCACTCATCGTATAGCTCTGCGCTGCTACCGCACTTGTCGCGGGAGACGGCGAAGGCGTTGCTGTTACCGGAGTCGTTGCTGTTACCGGATTCGACGGAGTTGCAGGTGTCGAGGGTGTAGATGGTGATGCCGTAGATGTACTTCCGCCCCCACCGCCGCCGCCTCCACAGCCGGCTAATACTAATGGCGCTGCAGCTAAAATAACGGCTAGTGACTTCTTGATGTTCCAAGTGCTTTGTACAGACATACGTTTTTCCTCAAAGAGATTGCGACTTGAATCAACGCAATGATTGTCTCGATATTGTTTAGTGTGAATAGTCATAACGTCTCTCCTTATGGTTCGTAACGTTGGTTGTCTGCAGGTGATTGGTACCATGTTTGGTTCGTTTCACCGCTGGATTCTGCGTATTCTTTAAACTCTGGGTAAGCGGTAACAATATCGACGTACTCTAAAGGCCACTCCCATTCGTCATCCGAAGTCACTATTAGTGCCCAAGGGTGGTTTTCTACTGTTTTGAAGTATTTACCTGTTGATGGATTACTGTCATCGACGCCTAAACCAGCTTCAAAGAGGTTAGTGGTATCAAATGCTTCGGTTGGAGCTTGGTCTGGCAAGTGAACCTCCCAGCTGCGTCCTGGATGTAGAGGTAGGTTTTCACCGTGATAATACCCAGGCGTTGCGAAAATGAACGGGTCGTAAGGCATATCGGTCCAGCTGCCTGTGCTCACACCGTCACCGGCTAAAGTAATACCAATTTGGAATGAGAACTGCTCATCCTCTTTACATCCATTACTGGTGCGGTAGAAGGTACAGCCAGTGCTGATTTTTTCTGTCAGGTCATTGGCGATAACAAAGATTGCTTCGCTACGTCCATCTTCTAGGTCAAGGTCAGTGAATACGCCGTTGTGTTTCATGTAAGAGCTACCACTACTCACCAAGCTCGGGTCGAGGTTAGGAAGTCGAACAGCAAAACCATTTCTGTACGATGCCCCGACAGCAGCCAGGCGGCCGTCGATGGTGGATTTAACGACTTTTCCATCTTTAAGGATCTCAGTAATACGATACATAAGAACAGCATCGTTCATGTCGTAGTCAGCTTTATAAGGCCAGTTATCTTCGTACGCGAGCGTTGCGTAACCAGAAGCACTTGGGAAGTAACGAGCAGCGGCACCATCGTTAAGAACATCGACTTGAATATCGACCACCTCACCAGAGGTTGAACCGCCAAAGTAACTTAGGTTGGTTTGTTGACTGAATCTAAAGCGAGCCCACGTCGTACCGGTCAGAGCGTTGATATCGACATTTAGGAACAGATCGTTTTCACCCGCATCTAACAGGTAATCGGTAAATACTTGCTCGTTGGCGCCATCGAAACTGCCATCTTGGTTCCAATCTATCCAAGCCGAAAGGTAACCGGTTGTTGAAGCCTCAATCACCACTTTTGAATCAAGACCAGCTTCAAGTGCGGTTACAAAACCGATACCACCGTTCGCCCACTCATCATCAATACCCACGCTTTCATCCGATTGCGGTGTTACGTAGCCGTCAAGATCGGCGTCGGGCGCGTCTGTACCTAACCAAGTCACGCCATCTAGTTCATGTCGAGGACCGTTACTTGCTAATAACGTTAGATAGGTATCTGGAGCGTCACCGAAGTCGATGTTGGAATCTTCATCTACGACAGGCGCATTCGCACAGCGAGCACCATCATTTTGATTCGAAGAAGGGCCATTCGATACGAACTCTACAGCAGGAACGACACCTGCAGCGATGTTTGCAGCGTTATCTGGGGATAGGTTGATACGGTAGATCTTACCGTCTTGATTTCGAGATACGTAATAGTAGCCGTTTACATCAAAATAACCTGCGCCAAACGTCCCTGTTTCTCCGGTATCACCAATATAGGTTTCTGCACCTGTAGTTGGGTTGAAGCTGTACAAGCCACCCGAGTTATTGTCGATACCATATAAAGAGCCATCACTTGGATGGAAAGCAAAATCAGTCAGTTTTACAGTTGCAGGGCTGCCTGCGATTTTGTTGACCGTGACGGTCGCATTCGGATCAGAGTCTAAAGGAGAGAGGTCAACAGTAAATAGTCCCTTACCTGTACGATACAAGTAGTAAACATGGTCATAGACGTCGCCGACATAGAAAGTGTGATCGGTTGGTAAGCCACTGGTATTGATAACTTCTGCTTGGAAGTCTTGACCAAGACGCACTAAACGTTTGTTGGTGGTGTCATAGCCATAAATATATCTGTCTTGAAAGTCGAAACCGACACCATTGATATTGGCATTCATACCCGTATCGTCTTCCAACAGAGTGGTTGAACCTGTTACTAGGTTTACACCCCAAACTTCAACGGGTTTCGACTGAAAGAGGTATGCTTGACTAGGGCAGGTATCGAATGGCGCTGCGTTGGCGACTAGAGGGGCACTTAATAGCAAACTTAACGTTGTAATTCTCATATCTACATCCTTGTGATGGAAGGTCTAGATATTCAATCAAGTTACGTGCCAGTTTTAAGTGTTTGATTTAATGGGTTTTTATTATTTATCGAGTTCAGTTTCCAATTTGAGTGTCAATATGAAAGTGTGCCATCCAAATAGCCAAAGGCCTTTATATTTCTATTTGATTAGAGCTAAGGATACAAGAGCTTAGGCGGTAATTACGAGTGATTGTCTAATAGGCTCTGTATGTATTCACTCGTGAATGGAACAATATCTGAGACCACTTTGGATGCTAAAATGCTTTCAGCGTTAGCTTTTATTCTGACATATCGAAAATGCTTGCCATAAACCTTTACTCCTCCAAACGGTAAACTCTTTCCTTTGTTAATCAATTCACAATCTGAGTTTGATTCATAAAGGGAATGCCCCAGGGCAAGATCATGAAAAACCCATATGGAATAAGGGGTAGCGTGAAATGATGTTTCCACTAATTTGTACACTGAAGTCACAACAAATTCAATACATTCAAGATCGAT
>NZ_JBFSSD010000052.1:0-35311 GCF_041466145.1 Vibrio sp. 10N.239.312.D08
TCGAACCGTTTGAACGTTCAAAGTCGTGGTCTTGATGTTGCTGTACGTAACGCGAACGACGGTATCTCAATTGCACAAACAGCTGAAGGTGCAATGAATGAGACGACTAACATCCTGCAACGTATGCGTGATTTGTCTCTACAATCTTCAAACGGCTCAAACTCAAAATCTGAGCGTGTAGCGATTCAAGAAGAAGTAACAGCGCTGAACGACGAACTGAACCGTATCGCGGAAACGACGTCTTTTGGTGGCAACAAGTTGCTTAACGGTACTCACGGTACTAAATCATTCCAAATCGGTGCAGACAACGGTGAAGCGGTAATGCTTCAACTGAAAGACATGCGCTCTGATAACGCTCAGATGGGTGGTAAGAGCTACCAAACTGAGAACGCGAAAGATAAAGATTGGAACGTTCAAGCAGGCTCTAACGACCTAAAAATGTCGTTCACTGATAACTTCGGTCAAGCACAAGAAATCGACATCAGCGCAAAAGCGGGTGACGACATCGAAGAGCTAGCAACGTACATCAACGGTCAACAAGACTCTGTTAAAGCGTCTGTAACTGAAGACGGTAAGCTACAAATGTTTACTGGTAACAACAAGGTTGAAGGCGAAGTGGCATTCTCTGGCAGCCTGGCTGGCGAACTAGGCATACAACCTGGCAAAGACGTAACGGTTGATACTATCGACGTAACATCAGTTGGCGGCGCACAAGAGTCTGTAGCTATTATCGATGCGGCACTTAAGTATGTAGACAGCCACCGTGCTGAATTGGGTGCTTTCCAAAACCGTTTCGACCACGCTATCAGCAACTTAGACAACATTAACGAGAACGTTAACGCATCTAAGAGCCGTATTAAAGATACCGATTTCGCGAAAGAAACGACTCAGATGACTAAGTCTCAGATCCTTTCTCAAGCTTCAAGCTCGATTCTTGCTCAAGCGAAGCAAGCGCCGAACTCGGCACTTAGCCTACTAGGTTAATCGATTAAAAAGCCACGTTGACCAATAGTGTTGACGCAAGGCTTCCACAAATTAGCTCGTGGTGAGAGATGAGCGCTAAACAGACCCAGCTTCGGCTGGGTTTTTTATTGCCTGCAATTTGGAGAAGGGGGGAGTTTTGGTGTTGGTCGTTGATTGGAAAGCGAGATTCCCTATCACGCTCGCTACATCGAAGCAGTCTTTCGTCACCCCAGAATCGAGTAGAACGAGATATCAGGGATCTCTTCTGACTTTATATTCAACACTACGCTCATTAACTTAAATAATGGGGCAACTTTAGCGAATGTCGCCCTATTAATTGAAGCCCGATCACACTTTCCTTTGTTGTTGAAAAGAATATGAAAAAAAGCGCATTTTTTATTAAAGCTTCTAATTAAGGCGCCGTTAAAGGGATTGAGAGAAATGATATGTACCAATGTAAGGTGAGAGAGACACTGGTGCATAAACAAATTGACATGTATTTGTGTGAGGTGAGAGTCACATAAGTGCATTAAAAAATGCCTAAAGGAGATCAACTATGGCGATTAATGTAAACACTAATGTGTCTGCAATGACGGCTCAGCGCTACCTGAATAGCGCGGCTGAAGGTACTCAAAAATCAATGGAGCGTTTGTCTTCTGGCTATAAAATCAATAGCGCAAAAGATGATGCTGCAGGCCTACAAATCTCTAACCGCTTAACGTCGCAAAGCCGTGGCCTAGATATGGCTGTGAAAAACGCGAATGATGGTATCTCTATTGCACAGACAGCTGAAGGTGCAATGAATGAGTCAACCAACATTCTGCAACGTATGCGTGACCTTTCTCTTCAATCTTCAAATGGTTCAAACAGCAAATCTGAACGTGTTGCGATCCAAGAAGAAGTCTCTGCTCTGAACAAAGAACTTAACCGTATTGCTGAAACAACTTCTTTTGGTGGTAACAGGCTTCTTAACGGAACTTACGGTAGTCAATCTTTCCAAATCGGTGCAGATTCTGGTGAGGCGGTAATGCTTTCTATGGGGAACATGCGCACCGACACTCAAGACATGGGTGGTAAGAGCTACGGCGTTACAGAAGGCAAAGATGCTTCTTGGCGTGTAGGTGCGGGTGCTGATTTAACAATCAAATACAACGATAAGTTTGGTGAAGCGCAAGAGCTATCTATCTCTGCTAAAGAAGGCAACGATATCGAAGAGCTAGCAACTTACATCAATGGTCAAAGCCAAGACGTTAAAGCGTCTGTGGGTGAAGGCGGTAAACTGCAACTTTTCGCTTCAAGCCAAAAAGTTGAAGGTGATGTTGAGTTTGGCGGCAGCCTTGCGGGCGAACTAGGTATCGGTGCTGGTAAAGACGTTACCGTTAACGATATCGACGTAACTTCTGTTGCAGGTGCAAACGAAGCAGTATCTATCATTGATGGTGCTCTAAAATCTGTTGATAGCCAACGTGCTTCTCTAGGTGCTTTCCAAAACCGTTTTGACCATGCAATCAGCAACTTAGACAACATCAACGAAAACGTTAATGCGTCTAAGAGCCGTATCAAAGATACCGATTACGCGAAAGAAACAACGGCAATGACGAAGTCTCAAATCCTACAACAGGCGAGTACTTCTATCCTAGCTCAAGCAAAACAGTCACCATCAGCAGCTCTAAGCTTATTGGGCTAAACTTACCTCGGTAAGTAGCGGTAAACTCTACTCTGGGTAGAGTTTTACTGTTTGGCTCATAAAGGAGGGAGGGAGAGTGTTATGGAAATATCATCCAACGCATCGAACATCCAGCCTTATGGCTCACCTAATGGCATTAAAATTGCAAGCGATGAAGGTAGTAGTGCGTCGAGTATTTCGCGACTAAAAGAAGCAACATCTTATGACAAGGTAGATAAATCGAAAGAGGAAGCTACCGAAGCGGCGATTCAATTAGCTCAACATAGACAAGAGTTAAATGATGAAGAGCGAGTCAAAATGGTGGAGAAGGTAAACGAGTTTATCTCCTCTCTCAATAAAGGTGTGGCTTTTAAGGTCGATGAAGAATCTGGGAGAGATGTGGTTACCATTTATGAGACCACAACCGGTGATATTATTCGCCAGATCCCTGATGAAGAAATGCTTGAAATTCTAAGACGCCTAGCAGCCCAAAACTCGAATAGTCGAATATTTGAGGTGAAGGTTTAAGTCGTATTATTGAGGTGATTTAATGAGTTTTGGCCCAATGGGGATTTCGTCTGGCATGGATATCAATTCCATGGTCAGCAAAATTGTTGATTCGGAGCGTGTACCTAAACAGCAACGAATCGACAATGAACGAACGCGAATCGATACCAGCATTAGTGCCTATGGAAGACTCAGAGAATCCCTTGATTCGATGAAAAACCTGATGACAAACTTTCGTCAGGAAAAAGCTTTTGCTGTGCGAACAGTGGAAAGTACCGATGAAGCGCTTGTCTCTGCAACCGCGACTACCGAAGCGAACGCTGGCAAATATGCCATCGATGTGTTGCAGCTTGCCCAAAGCCATAAAGTGGCTTCTGATGTACTGTCAGAGGACATGAAATTTGGCCCAGGTAAGCTGCAGGTTTCGCTTGGTGATGACAGCTTTGACGTGCAAGTTGGCGACAGATCGAGACTTATCGAAGTTGTTCGTGGTATCAACGGTGCAGATAGCAACCCAGGCGTTCGTGCATCTATTATCAACGATGTCGAAGGTCCAAGACTTATTATTGCCTCGAACCAGTCTGGTTCAGATCAGCAGATCAGCATTAATGTTGAGTCAGATGCTGCCAATCCCTTAAAAAAACTCGAATACAAAACGCTTGAAGAACGTGTTAAAGCGCTAGAGAAAGCGCGCGTTGCTGCTCAAGATATTCTAGCTCTAACCCCTGCAGGAAAAGCCGTTGAACTCATCGATGAAGTGATCGCTAGCGATGACCCAAATGCGAATGAAACACTCGATAAAGATGGCAATGTCATCCCTGCATCCCAAACTGATTCTACCTCCGTTGCTGACGAAGACTCTCAAAGCCTTAGCTACGGAGAACAAGCCGCCGCCGACGGCCAAGCAGCTCTTGATGCAGCTAAAGCGGCAAAATCTGTCATGCCTGAAGACAATATTCCAGGTTGGACGGAAACAGCCTCCGGTACGCTTCTCGATTCTTACTACACACCAGAACTTGAGCTTGATGAAAAAGCGATAGAGAAAGCACCCGATGTTCCGGGGTGGTCAAATGCTGCCTCAGGTACGTTGACAGATTCCTACGTGACGCCAAAGGAAGCCCAACAAAAGCTTGAGGCGGAACAAGCGCGTATCGAAGAAAAGATCTCACAAGAAAAAGCAGAGCTCGCAGAGAAAGTTCAAAAAGGCGAATTGACCGCTGAACAAGCCAAAAAAATTGAGCGTGCCAAACTCGATCCGGAAGAACGTGAGCAATTAGAGAAGGTCGATAAAGCACAAGCTGACCTAGCTCAGGCTCAAGAGTCTTTCGATACCTACAGTGGTATGACGGAAGTTCAAGCCGGACAAGATTCAATGGTTGTCTTGGATGGTGTTGCTCAACTCTCTAGTAATAACAATGTGATTGAAGATGCCATTGAAGGTATTGATATTACGGTGAAAGGAAAAACGCCAAAAGATAAGCCGCCGGCAGAAATTGGTGTGGAGTACGACCGTAACAGTGTTCGCCAAGATATCGAATCCTTTGTGAGCTCTTATAACCAGTTCTATCAAGTGTCGAAAGACCTCGCGGGTGTTGATCCAACGACTGGTCAAAAAGGCCCGCTCTCTGGTGACAGTACAGTGCGTAACGCCGACTCCCGATTGAAAGGGGTGTTCTCATCAAGTATCGAAGGTGCGCCAGACAATCTAAAGTCTTTGACTGAATTCGGTATCACCACCACAAGACAAGGCTCGCTAGAAATCAACTACGATATGCTTGACCGTCAACTCAACAATAACTTTGATAAGTTGGGTGAGTTCTTTGGTGGCAACAACGGTTTCGCCAAAAAAGTGGAAGATGCGATTCAAGGTATCACAGGTATCACGGGTTCAATCCGTACTAGAGAAAAGAGCTTGGTCGAGCAAAACTACCGTTTGGTTGATGACCAAAGCGCGCTCGACCGCCGCATGGACAGCCTAGAGAGCCGTACCCACTCTAAGTTCACAGCCATGCAAGATGCGACCAGTAAGATGCAATCTCAGCTGGGCAGTATGATGAATGCGTTGGGCTAATAGATGAATAGCCAGCTACAAGAGCTTTGTGAACTCGATCAACTAATTATCTCTAAACTGGAATTTAGTGAAATTAATGCTGAAGAAATAACGCAGCTTGTCGATAACAGAGAACAGTTATTGCAAAACGTGCTTCAAATAATCGACTCACATCCCGACGTTAAGCAAAGTTCTGAATGGTTTGAAGCTATTACCAGAACCAGAAAATTAGTCGAATTGATGCAGTCTGAGACGAGTCGAGTAGGTAAGACCCTACACAAATATCGTCACGGTGCTAAATCAGTTCAACAATACAAAAAGTTTTTATAGAAGAGGTTTACTATGCGCGGTTCTTTACAGGCATATAAAAAGGTATCAGTGGATAGTCAGCTAACGGCTGCCTCACCGCATAAGATTGTACAAATGCTAATGGCCGGTGCTATCGAGCGTTTGATTCAAGGCAAAGCGGCAATGCAAGCAGGCAACATCCCTGTGAAAGGTGAGCGACTTGGTAAGGCTCTAGATATCATTATTAGCCTACGTAGTTGCCTATCTATGGACGATGGTGGCGATATTGCGAAAAACCTAGATCAACTTTATGAGTTCATGATCACGCAAATTTCTGCGGCAAATCACAAAAATGACCCACAGCCTATTGATGATGTTATCGATATTATTCGCGAAATTAAGAGCGCTTGGGACCAAATTCCGAACGAATATCACAACTTGACGTCCGCTGACGTAGGAATTTAAAGAAAAATTGCAGTTTTAACCAATCTCATATCCCTTAATTGGTTGGTTGCCTTATTTTTTTTATCAAATAAAATAGAAGCCATTAGATAGCCTAATGGCTTTTTTCGTTGCTGATTTCCTAAATTTGTCCACGTAGACCGTAATCGTTGATACTTTTCACTGGTTTATAGACTACGTTGCTCACCGTTTTTCCGCATCGCACCAAAATAAAGGCAATAATTCCTACTTATGCAAGGTTTGGCAAAACTGCTTGTCGTCGACGATAACGCTCAAGATCGTCACAATTTAAGCACAATATTAGAGTTTGTAGGAGAGAGCTGCGAAGTAATCAGCTCTGAACAAGCACGTAAAGTTGACTGGTCACTACAGTGGGCCGGCTGCATTGTTGGTACCATTAAAGGTAAAGGCTTCAACGCATTACTGAATGAGAAGCTTGTTCACGCCAATCACATCCCTTTACTGGTGATTGGCAAAAATAATCACCCGGTTGACGAATTGACTAACTATGTTGGTGAGCTCGAACTTCCTCTTAACTACCCGCAATTAAGTGATGCATTAAGACACTGTAAAGACTTCTTAGGCCGCAAAGGTGTTCAAGTTGTGTCTTCGGCACGCAAGAACACACTGTTTCGCAGCCTAGTAGGACAAAGTGCTGGCATTCAAGAAGTACGTCACTTAATTGAACAAGTCTCTTCTACGGAAGCGAACGTGCTGATTCTTGGTGAATCTGGCACAGGCAAAGAAGTTGTAGCGCGTAACATTCATTATCACTCTAAACGTCGTTCAGGGCCTTTTGTTCCTGTAAACTGTGGCGCGATTCCACCTGATTTGCTTGAAAGTGAACTATTTGGTCATGAGAAGGGCGCATTTACTGGGGCGATTACCGCACGTAAAGGCCGTTTTGAATTAGCTGAAGGTGGCACACTGTTTCTTGATGAAATTGGCGATATGCCGATGGCGATGCAAGTTAAGCTGCTACGAGTGCTGCAAGAGCGATGCTTTGAGCGCGTAGGTGGCAACAGCACCATACAAGCTGATGTCCGAGTGATTGCGGCAACACACCGCAACCTTGAAGATATGATCGACGATGATTCGTTCCGTGAAGATCTCTACTACCGCTTGAATGTATTCCCGATCGAAATGCCGGCGCTTCAAGATCGCAAAGAAGATATTCCACTGTTGCTTCAAGAGCTGATGACTCGAATGGAAGCGGAAGGCAGCATGCCTATCTGTTTCACGGCTCGTGCTATCAACTCTTTGATGGAGCATTACTGGCCGGGCAACGTTCGTGAACTGGCGAACCTGGTTGAGCGAATGGTTATCTTGTATCCAAATAGCTTGGTTGATGTGAATCATCTGCCAACTAAATATCGATACAGCGATATCCCTGAGTTCCAGCCAGAGTTTAATAGCTTTGGATCTGAAGAGGAGCAAGAGCGTGATGCACTTGCTGACTTATTCTCAGAAGATTTCAGCTTTGATCAGCAAGATGATATTGCCGACAACGCCAATGCTCCTCAAGAGTTACCGCCAGAAGGGGTTAACTTGAAAGAGCTACTCGCGGATATGGAAGTGAATATGATCAATCAAGCTTTGGAAGCGCAGGGCGGTATTGTTGCTCGTGCTGCTGACATGCTTGGAATGCGTAGAACAACTCTGGTTGAAAAAATGCGTAAATATAACTTGCAGCGCTAGTGCCCAGTTTTCGATGAAAACGAAAAACTAGTACACACTTTTTAGCTATTTGGTAACTCTAGCTAAGTGAACAGATAAACCATAGTCGAGTTGTTGCTTGCTTAACTATGTGATAAATATAGCAAATAGCCTGACTCGTGTTGTACGTCTCAGGCTGTTTTAGTATTTGAGGCAAATTTTTGACATGCACGTATCTAACGAACCAGAAAATCAATCACACCTAGATTCTGTTGAACAGCAGGTTGAGCGCTATAAGCAAGTACTCGACGTGATGCCAGCAGGGGTCATCTTGTTAGATACACACGGCGAAGTGAGAGAAGCGAACCCTGAAGCGCATCGTATTCTTGGTGTTGAGTTGGTTGGCGAGAAGTGGTTTTCAGTGATTCAAAGTGCCTTCGACCCAAAAGACGATGACGGTCATGAGATCTCATTGAAGAACGGGCGAAAAGTACGTTTGGCGATTTCAGCCTCTACCACGGGGCAGCTGATTTTGATTACCGATTTGACCGAGACCCGACTCTTGCAGTCTCGCGTGAGTGATCTTCAGCGTTTGTCTTCATTAGGCAGAATGGTGGCCTCGCTTGCCCATCAGGTGCGAACGCCGCTTTCAAGTGCGATGCTGTATGCATCAAACCTTGCCGCGCCAAACCTGCCGCCGGCAACAAAAACACGTTTTCAATCTAAGCTTATGGATAGATTGCATGACTTAGAGAAACAAGTGAACGACATGCTGTTGTTTGCCAAAGGTGGTGACAATAAAGTGGTTAAGCCATTTACTGTGGCTGAATTGATCACCGAATTTCACCCTATGGTGGAAACGGCATTGAAAACCAACCAGATTGATTATTGCCAGGAAGTTGAAGGCGAACAGACTCAAATGTTTGGCAACGCCAACGCTATCGCCTCTGCGTTAAGCAACTTAGTGTTGAACGCGGTTCAAATTGCGGGTAAGGAATCGCAGATCGATGTGTTTTTTAGGCCTGTAAATGGCGAGCTTAAGATATCAGTGCAAGACAGTGGCCCTGGCGTACCGAAAGAGCTTCAAGGTAAAATTATGGAACCCTTCTTTACCACTCGTTCGCAAGGTACAGGTCTAGGCTTAGCGGTTGTACAAATGGTATGTCGAGCACATGAAGGCCGACTGGAATTGATATCAGAAGAAGGCGACGGCGCATGCTTTACCATGTGTCTACCGCTTGAAAGAAGTGCTTCTTCTGAAGACTAATAAGTTTTAACTGAATTTACACTGGAGAATCCTATGGCTCAAAGCAAAGTGTTAATCGTCGAAGATGATGAAGGTCTACGCGAAGCCCTTGTCGACACTCTCGCGCTTGCTGGCTATGAATGGCTGGAAGCGGATTGTGCGGAAGATGCTCTGGTCAAATTAAAATCGAACTCCGTTGATATTGTCGTATCTGACGTGCAGATGGCGGGCATGGGTGGCTTGGCGCTATTGAGAAACATCAAGCAGCATTGGCCAAATTTGCCGGTATTGCTCATGACAGCGTACGCCAACATCGAAGATGCCGTTGCTGCAATGAAAGAGGGCGCTATCGACTACATGGCAAAGCCATTTGCGCCGGAAGTGTTGCTCAACATGGTCAGCCGTTATGCGCCTGTAAAGTCGGATGACAACGGCGACGCTATCGTTGCTGATGAAAAAAGTATCAAGCTAATGATGCTAGCTGATAAAGTTGCGAAAACCGATGCCAACGTCATGGTGTTGGGCCCGAGTGGTTCTGGTAAAGAGGTGATGTCTCGCTACATTCACAATGCTTCTAGCCGAAAAGATGGCCCGTTTGTCGCGATTAACTGCGCGGCGATCCCAGACAACATGTTAGAAGCGACCCTGTTTGGTTATGAAAAAGGCGCATTTACTGGCGCTATTCAAGCTTGCCCGGGGAAATTCGAGCAAGCGCAGGGCGGTACAATTCTGTTGGATGAGATCAGTGAAATGGATCTTAGCCTACAAGCCAAACTACTGCGTGTTTTGCAAGAGCGCGAAGTTGAGCGATTAGGTAGTCGTAAGAGCATCAAATTGGATGTTCGTGTATTAGCGACCAGTAACCGAGACCTTAAACAGTATGTTTCTGAAGGGAATTTCCGTGAGGATTTATACTACCGCCTGAATGTATTCCCAATTTCTTGGCCTCCATTGTGCGAGCGTAAAGGCGATATTGAGCCTTTAGCCAAGCACTTAGTTGAGCGCCACTGCACCAAACTTGGTATGCCTGTACCCGTTATGTCAGCACAAGCGATCAGCAAACTCGTCAATTATCCGTGGCCGGGCAATGTTCGCGAATTAGACAATGTGGTACAGCGTGCGCTAATATTGAGCGAACAAGAGAACATCTCTGGTGAGCATATCCTTCTTGAAGGTGTCGATTGGCAAGACGCAAGCAGCCTACAACAAATCGTCGAAGGCAGTGACGTAGCTGCGCCAGAAATTAAGCCTATTGCCGAAGCAAACCCAATCAATAAAATCGCGGCTAGCAGCGAAGGGTTAGGTAATGAGCTTAGAGATCAAGAGTATGCGATCATTCTTGAAACCCTGATTGCATGTAATGGCCGACGCAAAGATATGGCTGAAAAACTGGGCATTAGCCCTCGTACACTGCGTTACAAGTTGGCTAAAATGCGCGATGCTGGAATAGATATCCCAAACTGAGGATAGATTAGTAGTGTCAGCTTTCTGACTAGTGTAATACGATATCTAGCCAATTAAATGTGTGGCACGCTAATTGCTCTGTCAATAATATAGCTAAATAGATGGTCATAATTTTGACTCCTGAGGTAGTAGATGAGAATAGATGGTTTACAAGGCGAAATGCAGGCAATGATGGTCGAAGCTGCCAGCGCGCGTCCCGCAGCAACGGGGCAAGCGGTCGGTGCAGATTTTGGCAACATGCTGACTAATGCCATCAATAATGTGAACTCATTACAAAAGACCTCAGGTGATCTTCAAGCTCGTTTTGATAGTGGCGACCAAAGCGTATCCCTATCGGACGTGATGATTGCTCGTAATAAATCTAGTGTGGCTTTTGAGGCGACGATCCAAATTAGAAATAAATTGGTCGAATCGTACAAAGAGCTGATGAATATGCCGGTATAAGTTGGGTAGTTAAATAGTGGCAGATAATAGTCAAACAACAGATTTAACCGTAAGCGATAGCAACGACCATGCACTTATTGCAGGCTCTGAGCTAGACGGAGAAGGGCAAAATCCCGATCTAGGTGAACGCAGTTCATCGAAGTTCGATATGGCTGTCGGTGATCTTGATTTACTTCGTCAGGTCGTCTTAGTCCTTTCTATCTCTATCTGTGTAGCGCTGATTGTGATGCTGTTTTTCTGGGTAAAAGAGCCAGAAATGCGTCCATTAGGGGCTTACGAAACAGAAGAATTGATCCCCGTTCTTGATTACTTAGATCTGCAAAAGATCGATTACACGCTTGAAGGCAATACCATCTCAGTACCGGCGAGTGAGTACAACTCATTAAAGCTTAATATGGTACGAGCGGGTTTGAATCAAGAGCGAAACGCGGGTGATGACATCCTCATGCAAGACATGGGTTTTGGTGTATCACAACGTTTAGAACAAGAACGCCTTAAATTAAGCCGCGAAAGACAACTTGCCAAAGCCATTGAGCAGATGAAACAGGTGCGTAAAGCTCAGGTTTTATTGGCCCTGCCGAAGCAGAGTGTTTTTGTACGTCATAATCAAGAAGCCTCTGCTTCTGTATTCCTAACTCTAAAAACAGGTACTAACCTCAAGCAGCAAGAAGTTGATTCTGTTGTGGATATGGTGGCAAGTGCCGTTCCGGGAATGAAAACCTCACGTATTACGGTGACCGATCAGCATGGCCGATTGTTGAGCTCAGGCTCTCAAGACCCTATGTCAGCGGCGCGTCGTAAAGAACACGAGTTAGAGCGCAATCAAGAACAAGCGCTGCGTGAAAAAATTGACTCCATCCTGATTCCTATTCTTGGGTTTGGTAACTACACCGCTCAGGTTGATATCCAGCTCGATTTCAGTGCTGTGGAGCAAACCAGAAAACGTTTTGATCCGAATACACCGGCGACTCGAAGTGAATACACCTTAGAAGATTACAACAATGGAAATACGGTGGCGGGTATTCCGGGTGCGTTGAGTAACCAGCCTCCAGCGGATGCCTCAATTCCACAAGATGTGGCTCAGATGAAAGACGGCGCGATGACAGGTCAAGGCTCTGTTCACAAAGAAGCGACTCGAAACTTTGAGCTAGACACCACCATCAGTCATGAACGTAAACAGAGCGGCACGGTTAATCGTCAGACGGTTTCTGTTGCGATCAAAGACCGCCAATCCTTGAACCCAGATACGGGTGAAGTGGTTCATACGCCAATCCCGGCGAGCGAAATCAATGCGATTCGCCAAGTACTGATTGGTACGGTGGGCTTTGATGAAACTCGTGGTGATTTGCTCAACGTATTAAGCATGCAGTTTGCACCTCAAGTAACAGATGTTGTTGCTGATGTGCCAATCTGGGAGCATCCAAACTTCAATGATTGGGTTCGTTGGTTTGCAAGTGCCTTGGTTATCATTGTGGTGGTGTTGGTACTTGTTCGCCCTGCAATGAAGAAACTGCTTAACCCAACAGCAGACAACGATGAACAGATGTACGGACCTGATGGCATGCCAATTGGTGCCGACGGCGAAACCAGCTTAATTGGTGGTGATATTGAAGGTGGTGAGCTGTTTGAATTTGGTTCAAGTATCGACTTACCAAACCTTCATAAAGACGAGGACGTGCTGAAAGCAGTACGTGCACTTGTAGCGAATGAACCAGAGCTAGCAGCTCAAGTAGTTAAGAATTGGATGGTAGATGGCTAACGAAATAGTTCCACAACAAACTGAAGGCGGTGAAGTGCTTGATGTCTCTAGCGTGGATATCGGCTCTATCTCAGGCGATGAGCGCGCTGCGATCTTGTTGCTCAGTTTAAATGAAGAAGATGCTGCTGGTATTATTCGTCACCTAGAGCCAAAGCAGGTTCAGCGTGTGGGTAGTGCGATGGCGCGAGCTACAGACCTATCCCAAGAGAAAGTAGGCGCTGTGCACCGTGCTTTCTTAGATGATATTCAGAAGTACACCAACATTGGTATGGGCAGCGAAGACTTCATGCGTAATGCGTTAGTTGCTGCTCTGGGTGAAGACAAGGCGAATAACCTTGTTGACCAAATCCTTCTCGGCACAGGTTCGAAAGGTTTGGATTCGCTTAAGTGGATGGATCCTCGTCAGGTGGCGAGCATTATCATCAACGAGCACCCTCAAATTCAAACTATTGTGTTGTCGTACCTCGATGCCGATCAATCGGCTGAGATCCTGTCTCAGTTCCCAGAGCGAGTTCGTCTGGATCTGATGATGCGTATTGCCAACCTTGAAGAAGTTCAACCTTCGGCGCTTGCTGAACTGAATGAAATCATGGAGAAACAGTTCGCGGGTCAAGCGGGTGCTCAAGCAGCCAAAATTGGTGGCCTGAAAGCCGCGGCTGAGATCATGAACTACATGGATAACAACGTGGAAGGCGTCTTGATGGATCAAATCCGTGACCAAGACGAAGACATGGCAACACAGATTCAAGATCTGATGTTTGTCTTTGAAAACCTTATTGAAGTTGATGACCAAGGTGTTCAACGACTACTACGTGATGTTCCACAAGATATTCTACAGAAAGCACTTAAAGGTGCAGATGAAGGTCTACGTGAGAAGATCTTCAAGAACATGTCTAAACGTGCTGCCGATATGATGAGAGACGATATTGAGGCGATGCCGCCAGTCAAAGTCTCTGATGTTGAAGCGGCTCAGAAAGAGATTTTGGGTATCGCGAGGAAGATGGCAGACAGTGGCGAAATTATGCTGTCTGGTGGCGCCGACGAGTTCCTTTAATACAGAAATCTCAAAAGCCCCACACTGTTGGGGCTTTTCTTTATCCAATCTCGAACCACAGATTAACTCAGTTTAACTGCTTGAATTCACAATACAGTTAAGCCACTCATAGATAGGTACTGATATGTCAGGTGATAGAAAACGCGGCTTCCTTCGCCCTGAAGAAGATAATACGGTTGCCCAACCTCAGAAATGGGGGCTGCCTGACTACACCTCTGACGTGAGCAAACAAGCCAAAGAAACCGCTTTTAACTACGACCCTAGTTGGATGCCAACGGTTGAAGAAGCCATTGAAGATGAAGAGCTGGTTCTGACTGAAGAGCAAATCGAGCTGATTAAACAAGGCGCTTATCAGGAAGGGCTGCATCAAGGCCAAGAGGCGGGCTTTAAGCAAGGCTATGAAAAAGGCAAAGAAGAAGGTTTTGCTGCCGGTCACGAAGAAGGCAACGAAGCCGGCAAGCTTGAAGGCGTAACCGCGGGTCAAGAGTACATTCAACAGCAGGTGGCCGTCTTCATGGGGCTGGCAAACCAGTTCGCTCAACCATTAGAGTTGATGAACGCTCAGGTGGAGAAGCAATTGGTCGACATGGTGCTTACCATGGTCAAAGAAGTGGTTCATGTTGAAGTGCAAACCAACCCACAAATCATATTAGATACCGTTAAAGAATCGGTAGAGTCGTTGCCGATTTCTGGTCATGCCATCACATTGAAACTCAATCCGGAAGATGTGGCGATCATTCGCTCTGCGTATGGCGAGACTGAATTGGACTGCCGTAATTGGACGCTGGTCGCAGAGCCAGCACTCAACCGTGGTGATGTACAAATTGAAGCGGGTGAGTCGAGCGTTAACTACCGCATGGAAGATCGTGTAAAGAACGTTATTCAAAATTTCTGCGGCGCAAATCGTCACCAAGGTCATGAGTAATGCTTGAGTTAGCGAATCGTCTCAGTCAGTACAAAGTCGAGGGGCTAAAATCGCGACCAATTGCCTCTGGTAAATTAGTACGCGTTGTTGGCTTAACGCTTGAAGCGACCGGCTGTAAAGCGCCAATCGGCAGTTTGTGTTTAGTCGAAACCATGTCTGGTCAGATGGAAGCCGAAGTCGTCGGTTTCTCTGGCGATAACCTAT
Organism: Vibrio sp. 10N.239.312.D08; assembly: GCF_041466145.1. NCBI lineage: Bacteria > Pseudomonadati > Pseudomonadota > Gammaproteobacteria > Vibrionales > Vibrionaceae > Vibrio > Vibrio sp. 10N.239.312.D08. The sequence continues at coordinate 14,689 of NZ_JBFSSD010000052.1, forward strand.
TTTTGATGCCGAGTGAGCAAATCACCGGGATCTTACCTGGCGCTCGCGTCACGCCAATGACTACCGAAAGTGGTATCCCTGTTGGAATGGAACTGCTCGGTCGAGTGATCGACGGCGTAGGTAATCCACTCGACGGTTTAGGTCCAATCTATACAGAGCAACGCGCTTCATTTAATGCGGAGCCAATCAACCCGTTAGCTCGTAAACCGATTTCTGAACCACTCGATGTCGGCTTGAAAGCCATTAATGGTTTGCTAACCGTGGGTAAAGGGCAACGTATCGGTCTGTTTGCTGGCTCTGGTGTCGGTAAATCCGTAACTCTGGGCATGATGACTCGAGGCACAACTGCGCAAGTAGTGGTCGTAGGCCTAATCGGTGAGCGTGGACGAGAAGTTAAAGAATTTATTGAAGAGATTCTTGGTGAAGATGGCCGTAAGCGTTCGGTTGTTGTTGCCGCTCCTGCCGACTCATCACCATTGATGCGCTTAAAAGGCTGTCAAACCGCGTTGGCTGTCGCCGAGTACTTCCGCGACCAAGGCTTAGATGTTCTGCTACTCATGGATTCATTGACCCGTTTTGCTCAAGCTCAGCGTGAAATTGCTCTGTCTGTGGGTGAGCCGCCAGCAACCAAGGGCTATCCGCCATCAGTCTTCGCTAAGCTTCCTGCGCTGGTGGAACGAGCAGGTAACGGCAATGATGAACAAGGTTCTATCACGGCTTTCTTTACCGTGTTAACCGAAGGCGATGACTTACAAGATCCGATTGCGGATGCGTCGCGAGCAATTCTCGATGGTCACGTTGTGTTATCTCGTGAGATGGCCGATGCCGGTCACTACCCAGCGATTGACGTTGAGAAATCCGTCAGTCGTGTTATGCCGCAAATCACCACTGAAGAACATGTCTTGATGTCGAAAGCGGTAAGGCAAGTGCTGTCTATCTGCCGTAAAAACCAAGATTTGGTGTCGATTGGTGCTTACAAGCCAGGAACGGATCCAGCAATCGATAGTGCCTTCACGTTGAAACCAAAACTGGATGAGTACTTGCAGCAGAAGATGAAGGAGACCGTCCCATACGACATGTGCGTCAACATGTTGAAACATGTATTGGGTGGCTAACGGGTGAATAAGGTTAGTCATGGATAACGCATTAGAATTTTTGCTCGATCAAGCCAAAGATCAAGAGAACCAAGCGGTACTTGCGCTCAACAAAGCGAACTCTGAGCTGCAAGGCTACTATGAGCAGGTTGCGCAGATTGAAAAGTATCGACTGGATTACTGTCAGCAGCTCGTTGACCGCGGCAAGGCAGGCTTAACGGCGAGCCAATATGGTCACTTGAACCGTTTCTTAACTCAGTTGGATGAAACATTATCCAAACAGAGAGAAGCCGAGCACCACTTTAAAAATCAAGTCGACAACTGCCAAAGCTACTGGATGGAGTTACGCAAAAAACGTAAATCCTACGAGTGGTTGATGGAGAAAAAGCAGAAAGAGAAAGCAAAGCTGCAAGATCGAAGAGAACAAAAGCAAATGGATGAGTTTTCGACTCTGTTATACAGCCGAAAGAAGATGTGATCCTAAGCCACGAATGACGTCAGTGCTGTTCTCTATATTGTGAAAACCGAACTTATAGGCATGTTTCTTGCTCCGTTTTATATATAATTGCGCGTTATGCCCACCAAAGGTATGAAAAGCATCCGACTTTCTTTTTGTTGCCTGATTCATGGCAGCAAAGCTAGTAGATAGAGCTTGTATATATGAATGTTAGTCTTTCCTCAAATTCAGCGACCAACAAAATGTCATCGTTGTTGGACACCGGTTCTGCCTCTTCCAAGGTAGAAGAAACCGGCGACTCTAAAGGTTTCTTTGAGTCCTTTAAAGAAGCGCTCGGCTTTGAAGAAAGTGACAGTAAAGTCGCAGTAAAAGACACAGAAAGCACTGCGAAACCTGATACTAAACAGACATCTACCGAAGGTGAAGCGTCAGCCGAAGCGAACAAAGGTGATTCCGCTGAATCAAAGGCTACTGACGAAGTGAGCGAAGCGCAAAGCAAGCAAGCAGCTTCAGAAGTAGAAGGCGAGAAAGCTGCTGATAAAACATCAGCAGAGGCTGCGTCTGGATCTGAGGCTCAGCTCAAAGCCAATTCGGGCACTGTTAGCACTGTCGCTGATAAGACTGTTGCAGATAAGGCAGATGGTAAAGATGCGCAGGATACGACTAACGAATCTAAAGAACATATTGCTCAATCCCAAACTCAGGGTCCATCAGCGGTAGATGGTGCTACGCAGGCATCGCAAGCCAATGCAGCGATGAGCGAAGGCAATAAATTGCTTGGTCAATTGGATGAGGCAAACAAAACCCTAAATCAAGCGCCAAACGGCAAAGGCTTGCCTCAGCAAGGTCAGGTAGAACAAGCCCAAGGTAATATCACCGGTGCTTCTGTTGCAGGAGTTTCCGTTACGGATAAGGCGACACAACAAGCTAAGGCTGCAAATCAGGAGAAGAGCCTTGAAGTCGATTCTGAAATCGCTGTACTTACCGGAGGTAAGGGTGTTTCTCAGCTAACTGATACTGAAATTCGACAGTTGATGGATAAAGGCGTCACTCCAGAACAAATTGAAGCCAGTATGAGCCGAGAGCTGAGCCAAAAGAATGCAGCTAGTGCGGTTGCTGCCGAGCAGAGCCAAGCATTGTCAGCCGTGGATATTGAACTGGCAAAGCAAGTAGATGCCCATACCAAAGCGCTAAACCAATTGAATGGACAAATCGAATCAGAGCAGTCTGTTGTCGATAGCTTGCTTGATAAGCAACAAAGTGGCGCTAAGTTGACGGTTGATGAGCAAGCCGCTTTGGCTAAAGCGACCTCTAACCTAGACCTGTTGAATCAACAGCTCGCTAACGTTCAACAACAAGTAACAGCTTTGCTAAGTCAAGCTCCGGCTGCGAACAGTGCGTCTGGTGAACCCACTGCTATCGATTGGGATAATACGGATTCAAGCGAAACTAAAGCCTTAGCTGCGGCAGCATCAACAGCAGCTGTAGCGACGGCTACACAACAAGTGTCAGCGCAGGCCGCTTCTCAATCAGCAAACAATGCTCTTACGGACAAGGCGGCAATGCTGCACGCCAATAATGCACATGCAGCCCAACAGGCCGCAGCTCAACAAGCTAATGTGGCTTCACCTCAGCAGCAAGCAACGTTGGATCCAGCTTTAACCGCGCAAGGAATGGCGATGAATGCAACGCCAGCTGCCACAAAAGCAGGCTCGACTGATACGCTTCTTAAAGCGGGCGCCGGTGCAGCAGCACTGTCTGGTTTGGGTAAAGCGGGTGCTAAAGAAGATTCTAAAGATTCGACCTTTGCTCAGCAGATCGCTTCTGCGGCTGGTGCACAAGGTACGGCAACGGTGGGTTCAGCACCTACGCGAGCTGAAATTCAAGCTGCTCAACAAGCGCCCTTACAGATCACCAAAGAGCTAGCCAATGAGCAAGTGGCTGAAAAAGTACAAATGATGATGTCTAAGAACCTTAAGAACTTGGACATTCGTCTCGACCCACCAGAATTGGGCCAAATGAAAATCCGCATGACCATGAATAATGACGTGGCAAACGTGCACTTTACGGTGAGTAATCAGCAAGCGAGAGATGTGATTGAACAAACCTTACCTCGCTTGAGAGAGATGCTTGCTCAGCAAGGTCTGCAGCTTGCCGATTCGTCTGTTCAACAACAGAACTCCGGTCAGGGACAAGATAGATACAACAATGGTGAGCAACGATCCGGCGCTAACCGCACAAATGATACGCAAGGTGATGAAAACCTTGATAGTGACAGCAATCTTGAATTGAATGTCGCATCAAAGCGTGATGGAATTAGTTATTATGCCTAATATCAGGCTAAGAACGCTTGGTTAATAGAAAAAACCAGTTAATAAAAAGAACCATCAGTTAATCGCAAGAACAGGAAGTTAGAGTAAGATATGGCCGAAGAACAAGATGCACCTAAAGGGAAGAGCAAGCTCCTTATAATTATTATTGCCGTAGTTGTGTTACTGCTTGGTATAGGTGGTGCGCTGTACTTTTTCTTAGGTTCTGACGATAGCGCCTCTGAATCTCAGTCTCAGCCAGCAACGGCTGTGGTCGCTGCAGAGCCGGTTATGTATGTTAATATTCCTCAGCCCTTCTTGTTTAATGTGACAGGTGACAAAAAAGATCGCCTAGTTCAGATAAAAGCACAGCTCATGGTACGTGGCAGTAAGAATGAAGACCTGGCTCGTTACCACTCTCCACTTGTAGAAAGTACGCTACTGGCCACGTTCGCTTCGGCAACGGTTGATCAATTGCGCTCACCAACAGGCCGCGTGGAACTGCGTAATAAGGCAACAGAAGATATTAAAGCAAGCCTGGCTCAAGCTGTTGGCCAGCCTGTGATTGAAAAAGTGTTATTCACTGACTTCGTAATTCAATAGGTAATTTGTGACCGATTTATTAAGCCAAGACGAAATTGATGCGCTGTTACATGGCGTTGATGATGTTGAAGAAGTTGAAGATGTCTTAGAAACCGAAAATGACAATGCGGTCAATTTCGACTTCTCATCTCAAGATCGAATCGTCCGTGGTCGAATGCCGACCCTTGAACTTATTAACGAGCGCTTCGCACGTCATATGCGTATCAGCTTGTTTAATATGTTACGTAAAACGGCTGAAGTGTCGATCAACGGCGTACAGATGATGAAGTTTGGTGAGTACCAAAACACATTGTATGTACCCACCAGTTTAAACATGGTTCGTTTCCGTCCATTGAAAGGTACGGCACTCATCACCATGGAAGCTCGTCTGGTTTTCATTCTCGTAGAGAACTTTTTTGGCGGTGATGGTCGTTTCCACGCCAAGATTGAAGGTCGTGAATTCACGCCTACTGAAAGACGAATCATTCAGTTACTGCTGAAAATTGTTTTTGAAGATTACAAAGAAGCTTGGTCGCCAGTGATGGGGGTTGAGTTTGAATACTTGGATTCCGAAGTGAACCCAAGTATGGCGAACATTGTGAGCCCAACCGAAGTGATTGTTGTGAGTTCGTTCCACATTGAAGTGGATGGCGGTGGTGGTGACTTCCACGTTGTCATGCCTTACTCCATGGTTGAGCCGATCCGTGAACTGCTTGATGCGGGTGTTCAATCAGACAAGATGGAAACCGATGTTCGTTGGAGTACCGCACTGCGTGATGAGATCATGGATGTGCCCGTCAATTTCCGCGTGAATTTGCTAGAGCAAGATATTTCCCTTCGTGATCTGATGGAGCTGCGCCCTGGTGATGTTATCCCAATGAACATGCCTGAGCACGCAACCATGTTTGTCGAAGAACTGCCGACTTATCGTGTGAAAATGGGCCGTTCTGGTGAGAAGCTTGCAGTACAGATTTCGGAAAAAATTCAAAGACCACATGTGGTTAAAACTGATCTCGCTTTTCTAGGTAAAGACTTATTGTCTGAGCTCGAAAACAGTGATGATGACGACGAATAGTAAAATAGATAAAAGTATAGGAATTGGTAATGGAACCTAGTGAAGATCAAAAGCTAGCAGACGAATGGGCTGCAGCACTTGGTGAAGATCCTTCAGCGCCGTCAATTGATGTTGATGATGTGCTTGCGGCACCACTTGATGAGCTAACCGATTCATCATCTCCGATTTCTGAAGATGAGCGTCGTAAGCTGGATACCATTATGGATATTCCAGTGACTATTTCGATGGAAGTTGGTCGCTCTCAGATCAGTATCCGTAATTTACTTCAGTTGAACCAAGGTTCGGTTGTTGAGCTAGATAGAATTGCTGGTGAGTCACTGGATGTGATGGTAAACGGTACCTTGATTGCTCATGGTGAAGTGGTTGTGGTGAACGACAAGTTTGGTATTCGTTTGACTGACGTTATTAGCCAAACAGAACGAATTAAGAAGCTGCGTTAATGAGCTTTTTGTCTCAAAGACTTGCGGGCTCTTTTCTCGGAATGACAGGTTTGTTACGAGGAATCTTGGGAGTAGGGCTATTAACGGCTCCTTCCATTGCCTTTGCAGCAACACCGCCTTCTCTCGATTTAGCGACCACCTTTGGGTCGCTAATTTTCGTTATAGCCTTCATTTTATTTATTGCTTGGCTACTCAAGCGAATGCAAGTACCTGCGATGTCGAATCAACAAGGTTTGGCGATTGTTAGGCAAATCCCTGTTGGTACTAAAGAGCGCATCGCTATTGTGCAAGCGGGTGATGAACAGTTCTTGGTAGGGATTACCACACAATCGATTCAGCTGATCTCTAAGCTTGATAAACCTCTTACTCAGGAGATGCTGGAAAAAAGTACATTTTCAAGTCAGCTTTCCCAGCTAATAAAAAAAGATGCAAACAAGTAACGGACTTTTGAACTCCCCTTACTTTCACCAAGCCGGAGTTTTCCGAACGGTGAAAGTGTGGTTGGTTCAGCTTATTCTCCTATGCTCAATCATATTCAGTGTGTCGGTATTTGCACAAGCTGAAGACGGCACCGTCATTCCTGCGAATACCGCTGGCTCGGAATCGGTGACTATCAGCACGATGGAACAAGACCAAGCCAAATCGACAACCATGACCACGGGCAGCTTAACTGGCAATGGTGGCGGCATACCTGCCTTTACCATGACAACCAATGCCAATGGCGGTGAAGACTACTCGATTAACCTGCAAATTCTCGCGTTAATGACCATGCTTGGCTTCTTGCCGGCGATGGTGATTTTGATGACATCGTTCACTCGTATTGTGGTAGTGATGTCTATCTTGCGTCAGGCGATGGGTCTACAACAAACACCGTCTAACCAAGTCATTATTGGTATTGCGATATTCTTGACCTTCTTCATCATGTCGCCAGTGATTAACCAAGTGAACGAACAAGCAGTTCAGCCTTATCTTAATGAACAGATATCGGCACGACAGGCATTTGATGTTGCCCAAGAACCGATTAAATCCTTCATGCTTAAACAGACTCGAATCAAAGATCTTGAAACCTTTGTTGAGATTTCTGGTGCGGAAGTGACTAACCCTGAAGATGTTTCGATGGCGGTTCTGATTCCAGCATTTATCACATCGGAATTAAAAACGGCTTTCCAAATCGGCTTTATGCTGTTTTTGCCGTTCTTAATCATCGACTTGGTGGTGGCATCGGTATTGATGGCTATGGGTATGATGATGTTGTCACCGATGATTGTATCGCTGCCGTTTAAGTTGATGCTGTTTGTTCTGGTTGATGGCTGGAACTTGATACTCTCCACACTCGCCGGCAGTTTTGCCTTGTAGCTGGGGGAATAATGAATCCTGAAATATTCGTAGAGTTGTTCCGAGATGCCCTTTGGATGGTATTAATCATGGTTTGCGCCATCATTATTCCTAGCCTGTTGATCGGTTTGGTTGTGGCTGTTTTCCAAGCTGCGACCTCAATCAACGAACAAACCCTAAGTTTCCTGCCGCGTTTGATCGTAACTTTGTTGGCGTTGATGCTATTCGCACACTGGATGACCCAGATGATGATGGAGTTCTTTTTTGAGCTCATCGAACGCTTGCCGCAAGTTCTGTATTAAACCGATATGGAATACCCAACGAGCCTTGTACTAGAGTGGTTAGCCAATTATTTTTGGCCATACACTCGCATCTCAGCGATGCTGATGGTGATGACGGTAACAGGGGCACGCTTCGTGTCGCCGCGTATTCGTCTGTATTTAGGCTTGGCGATCACTTTTGCGGTGATGCCTGCGATTCCGGCCGTTCCCAAAGAGATTGAACTTCTGTCCTTTCAAGGCTTCCTGACTGTCTTTGAACAGATCGTGATTGGCGTGGCCATGGGCTTTGTTACCCAGTTCATGATTCAAACCTTCGTCATGCTCGGCCAGATCTTGGGTATGCAATCGAGCTTGGGTTTTGCCTCAATGGTCGACCCGGCTAACGGGCAAAACACGCCGGTACTTGGTCAACTGTTCATGCTGCTTGCGACCATGTTCTTCTTGGCGACCGATGGTCACTTGAAAATGCTGCAGCTGGTGGTGTTTAGTTTTAAGACCTTGCCGATTGGCAGTGGATCGTTGACCTCTGTTGATTTTCGAGAGCTCGCATTGTGGCTCGGCATCATGTTCAAAACGGCATTAGCGATGTCATTGTCGGGGATTATTGCGCTGCTAACGATTAACCTTTCTTTTGGTGTAATGACGCGTGCGGCACCTCAATTAAACATCTTTTCTTTGGGTTTTGCATTTGCGCTACTCGTGGGTCTGTTACTTTGTTGGTACATCCTTGGCGGCTTGTATAGTCACTATGAGCTATTCTGGATGCAGGGCGAACAACAGATATGTCGTTTAATCCGGTTAGATTGCTAGGAGACTGAAATGGCAGAGTCAGACGGTCAAGAACGCACAGAAGACGCCACGCCCAAACGCTTGCAACAGGCCAAAGAGAAAGGGCAGGTTGCAAGGTCAAAAGAGCTAGCGTCAGCATCGGTATTAATTGTCGGTGCGATTGCTTTAATGTGGTTTGGCGAATCGATGGCGAAGGCTTTGTTCGAGGCGATGCAACGCCTGTTCTCTTTGAGTCGCGACGAGATCTTTGACACTAACAAACTCCTAGAAATCGCTGGTGGTGCACTGGTGAACCTGCTGTTCCCGCTGTTTTTGATACTGATAACTTTGTTTGTTGCTGCCGTCATCGGCGCTGCGGGTGTCGGTGGGATTAACTTCTCAATGCAAGCGGCGATGCCAAAGGCGTCTAAGCTCAACCCACTCAGTGGTATCAAGCGTATGTTTGGCCTGCAAAGTTGGGTTGAACTGCTCAAGTCTATTCTTAAAGTAGCGCTCGTATCGGGGATGGCGATTTATCTGATTCAAGCCTCTCAGCATGATTTAATGCAGCTGAGCATGGACGTCTATCCACAAAACATCTTCCATGCCTTGGATATCTTGCTCAACTTTATTCTGTTGATCAGTTGTTCTTTGTTGATTGTTGTGGCGATTGATATCCCATTCCAGATTTGGCAACACGCTGATCAGCTGAAGATGACTAAGCAAGAGGTGAAAGACGAATTCAAAGACACCGAGGGTAAGCCTGAGGTGAAAGGTCGAATTCGCATGTTGCAAAGGGAGGCGGCTCAGCGTCGTATGATGGCCGATGTGCCGCAAGCGGACGTGATAGTCACCAACCCAGAGCACTTCTCAGTGGCGCTGCGCTACAAGCAGAATCAAGACAAAGCACCAATTGTGGTTGCTAAAGGTGTCGACCACATGGCGATGAAGATCCGAGAGATTGCGCGTGCAAACGACATCTATATAGTTCCAGCGCCGCCATTGGCGAGGGCGCTTTATCACACCACTGAGCTAGAACAACAAATTCCTGACGGTCTGTTTACGGCAGTTGCGCAAGTGCTTGCATATGTTTTCCAGCTTAAACAGTACCGAAAACGAGGTGGTGAGCGACCAAAACTGCAAGATTCTAATATGCCGATCCCACCTGATTTACGTCATTAGATCAATTGCTTGAGCTCTGCGTGATGAACCCTGATAATAGTGAGCTAGCTAATCTTCCTTTTATAGAGGTGATGGCGATAATTTGACGTGAGATGTTGGTACAGTGTTTGCTGTAGTAGCCTGAACATTATAAGCCCATAGCAAAACAGCCCTGACTAAGATCTAATCCACTTGTTCAGAGAGCTACAACATAGCGAAACTGTCTAGATTTATGAAATTCTCCCTGCCTTTTGTGGACAAGCTACCTAAAATCCCTAACCGTGCCATGCCTGCGATTGGTGCACCTGTTATGGTACTTGCAACGCTTGCTATGGTGGTGTTGCCCATTCCAGCTTTCTTGTTGGATATGTTCTTCACCTTCAATATTGCACTGTCTATGGTTGTGCTATTGGTATCGGTTTATACCCGCAGGCCTTTAGATTTCGCTGCATTCCCGACCGTCCTGCTGATTGCGACTCTACTTCGATTGGCCCTGAACGTTGCTTCGACACGTGTGGTATTGCTCCATGGTCACGAAGGTGGCGACGCGGCAGGTAACGTGATTGAAGCCTTCGGTAACGTGGTTATCGGTGGTAACTACGCGGTTGGTTTAGTGGTGTTCTTGATTCTTATGATCATCAACTTCATGGTTGTAACCAAAGGTGCGGGTCGTATCTCGGAAGTAAGCGCGCGTTTCACGTTAGACGCCTTACCGGGTAAACAGATGGCAATCGATGCCGACTTGAACGCAGGTTTGATCGACCAAGACCAAGCGCGTCTGAGACGTTTTGAAGTCACCAAAGAAGCTGACTTCTACGGTTCGATGGACGGTGCTTCTAAGTTTGTTAAAGGCGATGCGATCGCTGGTATCTTAATCTTATTCATCAACATCATTGGTGGCTTGAGCATTGGTATGGCTCAGTTTGATCTTGGTTTTGGTGAAGCAATCGAAATCTACACGCTACTGACTATCGGTGATGGTCTGGTTGCACAAATTCCATCTCTATTACTGTCTATTGCAGCTGCGATGATGGTAACGCGCCAAAATACTGATGAAGATATGGGTGAGCAACTTGTCTTCCAGATGTTCGACAATCCAAAAGCCTTGATGATCACCGCCGCCATCCTTGGCATCATGGGTATTGTTCCGGGTATGCCACATTTCTCGTTCTTGAGCCTTGCCATCGTTGCAGGCGCGGGGGCGTATTACATCGATAAAAAGAACAAGAAGAAGGCGGAAGAGCCTAACCTTCCGGCGACAGTTGAAGCGAATGGAGAAGTAGGCTCTCATAAGGAGCTCTCTTGGGATGATGTTCAACCTGTCGATATTATTGGTTTAGAAGTGGGTTACCGTTTAATTCCTTTGGTTGATAGAGACCAAGGTGGTGAATTGCTTGAACGCGTTAAAGGTGTGCGTAAAAAGCTGTCTCAAGACTTTGGTTTCTTGATCCCAGCGGTACACATTCGCGATAACCTAGAACTGACACCAAACAGCTACCGTATTACCCTGATGGGTGTTGCTGTGGGTGAAGCTGAGATTAAGCCAGACATGGAGCTCGCGATTAACCCGGGCCAAGTCTATGGCATGATCGATGGCGAGCCGACGATTGACCCTGCCTTTGGCCTTGAAGCGGTTTGGATTCGTGAAGAGCAGCGTGAACACGCACAAGCTCTAGGTTATACCGTTGTAGATTCTTCTACAGTACTGGCGACACACCTTAGCCAGCTGCTAACCAACAACGCATCGCAGCTCATTGGCCACGAAGAAGTTCAGAACTTACTTGAGATGCTCAGCCGCTCAACACCTAAGCTGGTGGAAGGTTTTGTACCGGATCAATTGCAGTTGGGTGTGGTTGTGAAAGTGCTACAGAACCTGCTGAATGAAGCGATTCCAATTCGTGACATTCGAACCATAGTCCAAACTTTGTCGGAGTATTCAGGTAAGAGTCAAGAACCTGACATACTTACTGCGGCGGTTCGCATCTCATTGAAACGATTAATTGTTCAGGAAATCAATGGTATAGAGCCCGAGTTGCCAGTGATAACCTTGATTCCTGAGCTGGAACAAATCTTGCATCAAACCATGCAGGCATCCGGCGGAGAATCTGCTGGTATTGAACCTGGTTTAGCCGAACGTTTACAGACCTCTCTCAGCCACGCTACACAAGAGCAAGAGCTGAAAGGTGAGCCCGCGGTACTATTGACCTCTGGCGTGTTGCGTTCGACTCTGGCTAAGTTCGTGAAGAACACGATCCCAAGCTTGCGAGTCTTGTCTTACCAAGAAATACCGGACGAAAAGCAGATACGTATAGTACAAGCTGTTGGTAATTAAGCCGCCTAATTAGAACGGACAATCGAATTGAAAATTAAACGATTTTTTGCAAAAGATATGCGAACGGCTCTGCTCCAAGTTAAAGAAGAACTTGGTTCAGAAGCGGTGATCATGTCTAACAAAAAGGTCGCAGGTGGCGTGGAAATTGTTGCCGCTATTGATGGCGAATCCAGCCCGTCGACAGCGAGCCAGAGATTAAATAAACCTCAGCAGCCTGCACAAAGCCAATATACGCAAATGGCCGCGCCCGCAGCTCCTGCTGGGCGACGTCAACTAGACGATGACAAGGTTAGCCTACAGTCGAATGTTGAAGGTGGACGCTCAATGACTAAGCGCTTTGCGAATATGCTTAAGCAATACAGTCATGGCGCCGATGATGAGCCACAGCATCGTGCAGAAAATGAAGATTCATTGTCAGCATTGCTCAATCGCCAATCAAGCACGGGCCATAGGCCTCATAGTCATCAGACTCAAAGCAATTTGCAGTCTCATGGCCATCAGCAATCTCACGGTAACCAACAGTCTCACGGAAATCTTGATTCTGCATTTGCTCGTGAAACGGGTTTGTCTAAGTTGATTGCTGAAGACCGCAGAGTAGAGCGCCCGACACCTCGCTTGGATCCTACCCGTTATGATCGTGGTCGAGAGAACACTCAGTCCAAAGGTTCTGATACTGAAATGGAAACGATGCGCGAAGAGATGACCTCAATTCGTCGTCTGTTAGAGCATCAAGTTTCTGGGTTGATGTGGCAAGAAGTTGAGCGCCGTGAACCACTGAGAGCCATGCTTATTAAGCGCCTTGAACGTATGGGTGTATCTGCAGAGCTTGCCGATCAAATGGCTTGCTACATTCCTGAAGATACTAAACCTGCACGTGCATGGAAGGCTCTGTTAGCTCTGGTTGCTGACCAAATCTCCGTTACACAAAAAGATATTTTAAAACGCGGCGGTATTGTGGCTCTACTTGGCCCAACCGGCGTGGGTAAAACAACGACTGTTGCAAAGCTAGCTGCACGTGCTGCCATGGAATATGGCGCTGATAACGTCGCACTAGTGACAACTGACACATATCGTATAGGTGCACATGAGCAGTTATCGATCTACGGCCGAATTATGGGTTGTCCTGTAAGAGTTGCTAAAGATTCTAGCGAACTGGCCGATGTAATATATCAGTTACGTAATCGTCGCCTGATTCTGGTCGATACTGCAGGCATGGGACAACGAGATGTTCGCCTATCTGAGCAGTTAGACACATTGATGCAAGAGAGTGGTTCCGTTATCAATAGCTACCTTGTGTTGCCTGCAACCGCGCAACGCAAAGTGCTGCAAGAAACAATTGAACACTTTAGAAGAATCCCGTTGTCGGGATGCATCATGACTAAGCTGGATGAATCCCTAAGTCTAGGTGAATTCATCAGTGTCGTAATACAAAATGCATTACCAGTTGCTTACATAGCAAATGGTCAACGAGTTCCTGAAGATATCGTTATAGCTCAGCCAAAGTACATGATTGCTAAGGCTAATGAGCTATTAGAAAAATCTACAGAGAATGAACCTCATTACTGGAATAGCGATTCTGAAGGGCTCTAGGCGGCGGATAAATATGAATGAAAATATGATACATGACCAAGCTAGCGGCCTCCGTCGCTTAACCAAGCCTTCACTCACAAAAGTTATCGCTGTAACCGGTGGTAAGGGAGGCGTTGGTAAATCTAATGTGACGTTAGGTATGGCTATTTGCATGGCGCGCCAAGGCAAAAAAGTCATGGTGCTAGATGCCGATTTAGGACTAGCGAACGTCGATATCATGCTAGGTATTCGTTCTAAACGAAACCTTGGGCATGTGTTGGCTGGCGAATGTGAACTTAAGGATGCGATTGTCGAAGGGCCGCACGGAATTAAAATTATTCCAGCGACATCGGGCACTCAAAGCATGACTGAACTTTCACACGCACAGCATGCTGGTTTGATTCGCGCATTCGGTTCGCTTGAAGACGAGATGGATATCTTGTTGGTTGATACCGCAGCCGGTATTTCGGACATGGTGATCAGCTTCTCAAGAGCGGCGCAAGACGTGGTTGTCGTGGTATGTGATGAACCTACCTCGATCACGGATGCATATGCTTTGATTAAGCTTTTAAGCAGAGAACACCAAGTTCAGCGATTCAAAGTTGTTGCAAATATGGTCAGAAGCTACCGCGAAGGCCGAGAATTATTTGCAAAGTTGACTTTGGTCACAGAGCGCTTCTTGAATGTGAGCCTCGAACTCGTAGCATGTATTCCTTTAGATGATAAAGTACGTCAATCAGTCAAGAGACAGAAAATCGTAGTCGATGCGTTTCCTCGCTCTCCAGCTGCATTGGCAATCAGCTCTTTGGCTAACAAAGCCTTGACCTGGCCAATACCAAAAACACCGAGCGGACACTTAGAGTTCTTTGTTGAAAGGCTGCTGAATCGTACTGAATTTATAGAGGAACCATTTGGTGAATAAAGCGCTTACTTACGACCAACACGCTAATCACAATAGCCAACAGGCTTTTTTTGAGAAGTACTCTGTGTTGGTTAAACGTATCGCTCATCACTTGTTGGGGCGATTACCGCCTAATGTATTGGTTGATGACTTAATTCAAGCTGGCATGATCGGCTTGATTGAAGCGCAACAAAACTATGATGGTACCAAAGGCGCAAGCTTTGAGACGTATGCTGGTATTCGGATTCGCGGGGCAATGTTGGATGACATTCGCCGTGGGGACTGGGTGCCGAGATCGGTTCATAAGAACAATCGAGAAATCAGCAGTGCAATTGCGGAATTAGAGGGTATCCTCAACCGCGACCCGAGTGATGCCGAAGTGGCAAAACACATGGGGCTCAGTTTAGAGCAGTATCACAGTGCTTTAACTGACATTAATTGCTCAAGACTGGTTGGAATTGAAGATTTAGGCGTCTCAGATGATGTAATATCTCCGAATGAAGACTCTCAAGATAATACGCCTTTTCAAGGGGTTGCTGATGAGTCATTCCGCCAAGCTTTGATCGATTCGATAAAACAACTTCCGGAAAGGGAAGGCCTTGTGCTTTCGCTTTATTACGACGAAGAACTCAATTTAAAAGAGATTGGGGAAGTGTTAGGTGTCAGCGAATCTCGTGTCAGCCAAATACTGAGCCAATCTATGCAGCGTTTACGCACTAAGTTAAGTGCTTGGACACAGAACGACTAACAACACTGATCCTATTCAGTGGAGGCTAATTTGAACAAAAACATGAAAATTCTCATTGTTGATGATTTTTCAACGATGCGCCGAATTGTTAAAAACCTACTTCGCGATTTAGGTTTCAACAACACTCAAGAAGCAGATGATGGCTTGACCGCGTTACCTATGCTGAAAAAAGGCGAATTTGATTTCGTGGTAACTGACTGGAACATGCCAGGCATGCAAGGGATTGACCTGCTTAAACACATTCGCGCAGACGCAGAACTTAAGCACCTTCCAGTGCTTATGATCACAGCTGAAGCGAAGCGTGAGCAGATCATCGAAGCTGCGCAAGCGGGTGTTAATGGTTACATTGTGAAGCCTTTCACTGCTGCAACGCTGAAAGAGAAACTTGATAAGATTTTTGATCGCTTATAAGCATCAATAAATTTAGGCACTTCTAGGTAAACACTGACTGATAAGTTATCTGTTTATCTCGATAGCCTAAGCGCACAAAGTATGCGGAGTAAGGCCGAATTCAGGATGATTTCATTAGAACAAGCAAAAAAATTAGTAGAGCTGCTTGAGAACGATGAGCAGCAAAATGCTGATTCTCTTGTGAGAAGCATTTATGAAGATAACTTTAGTCTTCAAGACAATCCAATGCTTCAAGAAATAGGAAGTCTGACACGCGACCTCCACGACTCTTTGACTCAATTCAATTTCGATGAACGCATCAGCGTTATCGCAAATGACGAAATCCCTGATGCAAGGGATCGCCTTCAGTATGTCATTGATAAAACGGAAGTTGCGGCAAATAAGACGATGGACGCTGTCGATCGCTGTATGCCAATCGCAGACAACCTACACGAGTGTTTACTTCAAGTAAGGCCTCAATGGAATGAACTGATGCATGGCCGCATTGAGCTGGCACAATTTAAAGCTTTATGTCACCGCATTGATGGATTGCTTGTCCAAGTAGAAGGCGACAGTACTGAACTACGCGGACAATTGACTGAAATCTTGATGGCTCAGGATTTCCAAGATTTAACTGGGCAGATAATCAGCAAAGTTATTACCTTGGTGAATGAGGTGGAAGGACGTTTGGTCGAGATTCTCACGGTATTCGGTGCGAATCAAAAAGAGCCAACTCCAGAGTCAGAGAAGAAAGCATCGATTGCGCCTGAAGGTCCAATTATGAACCCAGAAGAGCGCGAAGACGCTGTCGCATCTCAAGATGAAGTCGACGATTTGTTATCCAGTCTTGGATTTTAAAGGTAACGTATGAGCTACGATTTAGACGAAGATATTCTTCAGGACTTTTTAGTCGAAGCAGGAGAGATCCTTGAACTCCTATCAGAACAACTGGTAGAGCTTGAGAATAACCCTGACGACAAAGACCTATTAAATGCTATTTTCCGTGGTTTCCATACAGTAAAAGGTGGTGCTGGTTTCCTAGCATTAACTGAGCTGGTGGATACTTGTCATGGTGCTGAGAATGTGTTCGACATTCTGCGAAACGGCCAACGCAGCGTAACATCAGGTTTGATGGATACCATGCTGCAGGCGCTAGATACAGTCAATGTACAGTTTCGCGCCGTGCAAGATCAGGAACCTTTAGTGCCAGCCGACCAATCTTTATTGGATGAACTTCACCGTCTCTGTAAACCAGAGTCTGCGGATGAAGTGGCACCAGTAGAAGCGCCTGCACCTATTATCCCTGAACCTGTTGTTGCAGCGCCTGAGCCTGTTATTGCTCCGGAACCTACTGCTGAAAGCTCAAACATCAATGCATCTTCAGTCGATGATATCTCTGAAGATGAGTTTGAACGCTTGCTTGATGAGCTTCACGGTAAAGGTGGTTCACCAACAGCGCCTTCTGCACCCACACCGCCGCCAGCACCCGCTGCACCTCAGTCTGTTGCTGACAGTGGTGATATTACTGATGACGAATTTGAAAAGTTATTAGATGAATTGCACGGTGCGGGTAAGAGCCCGACAGCGGCAAGTTCAACGCCTCCTCCACCGCCAACGCCGCCAGCAGCACCTGTTTCGGCGATGTCTGAAGGCGATGATCTGATGACTGACGAAGAGTTCGAGAAGTTACTTGACCAACTACATGGCTCAGGTAATGGACCTTCGATTGAAGAATTGGATGCCGCGACTAAGCCAGCAGAAGTTAAGGCAGTAGCACCTCAAGCTGCGCCTAAACCTGCTGCGCCAGTTGCCGTTAAAGCTGAGCCAAAACCGAGCGCTCCAGCAAAAGCTGAAGTTAAAGTGCCGGCTAAGAAGCAACAAGCTGAAGCGACAGTTCGTGTTGATACATCAACACTGGACACCATCATGAACATGGTGGGTGAACTGGTATTGGTGCGTAACCGACTAGTCAGCCTAGGCCTCAACAGCAACGACGAAGAAATGTCGAAAGCTGTCTCTAACTTAGATGTTGTTACTGCAGACCTTCAAGGTGCGGTAATGAAGACTCGTATGCAGCCGATCAAGAAAGTATTTGGTCGCTTCCCACGAGTTGTCCGTGACCTTGCTCGTAGCTTGAAGAAAGACATCGTTCTTGAAATGCGTGGCGAAGAAACGGACCTTGATAAAAACTTAGTAGAAGCACTTGCTGATCCCCTGATTCACTTGGTGAGAAACTCTGTCGATCATGGTATTGAAATGCCAAACGACCGTGTTGCTGCGGGTAAATCACAAACGGGTAAAGTGATTCTGTCTGCCTCTCAAGAAGGTGACCACATTGAACTGGCTATCGTTGATGACGGTGGCGGTATGGACCCTGATAAGCTTCGTGCTATCGCGGTTAAACGTGGCCTGATGGATGAAGATGCAGCGTCTCGCTTATCAAATAAAGAGTGTTTCAACCTGATTTTTGCTCCTGGCTTCTCAAGCAAAGAGCAGATCTCGGATATCTCTGGTCGTGGTGTGGGCATGGACGTTGTGAAAACAGCGATCAATACACTGAACGGCTCTATTGATATTGATTCAGAAATGGGACAGGGCACCAAGATCACCATCAAGGTTCCACTAACCCTAGCGATTCTACCAACCTTGATGGTCGGTGTTGCCGGTCATCCATTTGCATTGCCATTGGCTTCTGTAAACGAGATCTTCCACCTAGATTTAAGCCGCACAAACGTGGTTGATGGCCAGCTGACGATTATCGTTCGCGATAAGTCTATTCCGTTGTTCTACTTGCAAAACTGGCTTGCTCCTAAAGCGGGTATTGTTGAGCTGCGTAAAGGGCACGGCCATGTTGTTATCGTACAACTTGGTAGCCAACGTGTTGGTTTTGTTGTCGATACGCTTATCGGTCAAGAAGAAGTCGTGATCAAGCCGCTTGATAAGCTTCTGCAAGGCACGCCAGGAATGGCAGGTGCGACAATTACAAGTGACGGACACATTGCATTGATTCTAGATGTGCCGGACTTGTTGAAGCAGTACGCAGCTGCGTCAAGAATTTAATTTAAGGATAAATATGGCGATTAAAGTATTAGTCGTTGATGATTCGAGTTTCTTTCGTCGTCGCGTTAGCGAGATCATCAACTCAGAGGCTCGCCTAGAAGTCATTGATGTAGCAGTAAACGGTAAAGAAGCCGTTGAAAAAGCGAAACAGCTAAGACCTGACGTAATCACGATGGATATTGAAATGCCTGTCATGGACGGTATCACTGCCGTTCGTGAAATCATGGCCGCGTCTCCAACGCCTATTTTGATGTTTTCATCGTTAACGCATGATGGAGCGAGAGCAACGTTAGATGCGTTAGATGCAGGTGCTCTCGACTTCCTTCCTAAGAAGTTTGAAGACATTGCACGTAACCGCGACGATGCAGTTGCATTGCTTCAACAGCGTGTGATTCAGATTGCAGCGAAGCGTGCGTTTATGCGCCGTGCTCCTATTGCGCCGAGAGCGACTGCGACGACTGCAACATCTACGCCATTGCGCCAACCGATTTCAACAGCAGCTTCGACTTCGACAGCGAAGCCTGCGGTTGCATCAACGGCGAAATTCAGAGCGTCAGGTAAGAAGTATCAATTAACAGCAATTGGTACGTCGACTGGCGGCCCTGTTGCTCTACAGAAGATTTTGACTCGCATCCCTGCTAACTATCCACACCCAATTGTGTTAGTTCAGCATATGCCAGCAACATTCACTGCTGCTTTTGCGAGCCGATTGAACACCTTGTGTAAGATTGAAGTTCGCGAAGCGCAAGACGGTGATGTGTTAAAACCTGGCGTGGCGTATCTTGCTCCGGGTGGTAAACAGATGATGGTGGATGGCCGCGCAGGGTCTGCACGTCTAAGAATTATCGATGGCGGCGACCGCATGAACTACAAGCCTTGTGTGGATGTCACATTCGGCTCTGCAGCGAAGATCTACGGCGACAAAGTGTTGTCTATGATCCTGACTGGTATGGGCGCAGATGGTCGAGAAGGTTCGCGTATGTTGAAAACTGCGGGCTCGACAATTTGGGCACAAGACGAAGATAGCTGTGTTGTATATGGTATGCCTCAAGCTGTAGCAAAAGCTGGCATTTCTACTGAAGACCTCCCTCTAGACCGTATCGCGGAAAGGATCTTGGTCGAAGTTGGGTTAGCTTAGGTAAATCGAAATGATTGTTTGGAGTGTTGCAAACCAAAAAGGTGGTGTTGGTAAAACGACCACGACCGTGACTCTAGCAGGTTTACTTGCGTTGAAGGGGCACCGTGTTCTGTTGGTTGATACTGACCCACATGCATCACTGACCACCTATCTGGGTTACGATTCAGATACGGTGGAATCGAGCCTGTTTGATCTGTTCCAGTTGCGTGAGTTTAACGTGCAGACGGTAAGACCTTTGCTTTTACAAACAGAAGTCGAAGGTATCGATATTATCCCTGCGCACATGTCTTTGGCGACATTAGACCGTGTAATGGGAAATCGAAGCGGCATGGGGTTGATCTTGAAGCGTGCTTTAGCCGCTTTGAAAGACGACTATGACTATGTATTGATCGATTGCCCGCCAATTCTGGGTGTGATGATGGTCAATGCATTGGCTGCTAGCGATCGTATATTGATTCCGGTACAGACTGAGTTTTTGGCGATGAAGGGCTTAGAGCGCATGATTCGCACTTTGACCATCATGCAGAAGTCTCGCAAAACACCGTTTAAGGTTACGATTGTCCCGACGATGTACGACAAGCGAACCAAAGCCTCACTGCAAACATTAACGCAGCTCAAAGATGATTACCCAAACCAAGTTTGGACGTCTGCTGTGCCGATTGATACCAAGTTTCGAGACGCGAGCCTAAAACGCTTGCCAGCCTCTCATTTTGCATCGGGTAGCCGTGGTGTATTTGCTTATAAACAGTTGCTTATTTATCTCGAAAGGTTGGCGATAAATGAGCGCGAATAAAGAATCAACAATGGCGCAGCCAAGTCTCTCTAGTGAACAAGCACTGGATGATTACTTTACTGCGTTATTAGGCGATGAAAGCTTTGAATCTGACGATTTTTTTGTTGACGAGTCGAGCTACGAATCACAATCTGAAGAGCCAGAGCCAGAGCCAGAGCCAGAGCCAGAGCCAGAGCCAGAGCCAGAGCCA
>NZ_JBFSSD010000053.1:0-35305 GCF_041466145.1 Vibrio sp. 10N.239.312.D08
CTCACACTCCTAAGTCTAGATTGCTAAGGAGGGAGTGGATTCCATACATCACGTTAGGAAGAGAGTTGAGCGCAAGTTCAAGCCCTGTTATTTGACTTACTTTTCCTCATGCCTAGAGTTCCAACAACGTAGCTAAATTTTCTAGTCCACAACAGACTGACTTTCAATAACAGTTACGCACGAATATTTTGTTCAACTAGTTCTAGGCCATTGAATAGTAGAGAACTAAAGGGAAGTTTTTGACTGATAACGAGCCTTGAATCGGAAGCAATGTGTGCTTGCACAGTTTTCAACTAGAAATTGGATTTGAACTGCATTATGTATGCTTTTCAGTTGGCTAGGTAAGGTTCTTGAGATATGCTAAATACATCAATTCGTGCCGGTACGATATTAAAATTGTAGGGATAGTAATGAAACCTAGTGCCTTAATCTCGCCTATTTTACTTGGGCTCTCATTCTCTTCTATAGCCTCTACGCCTGCTTTTGACCACAATAGCAAAATTGGAATGTGTGCGGGCTTAGCTAAAATCGCTTCCATAAAAGTTGATCAAACAAAGCTAGCATCTGCCCTCGATAGAAGTGAAGGGCAAGATAAAGTTCTAGGTGCCATGACTTATGGTGGTGGGTATGCAATGGGTAATGTGGACATGTTCCAATTACTTAAACCTAACACAAAATCAAAACCAGAAGTTGCCAAGTTAATTTTCCAGCAAACGGGTTGTAATATTTACCAATAGGTGCGGAATTGATCTGCTCCAGCAATACTGGACAACTCACTAAGTGATTTTTCAATACGAAAAGTTATCCGTGTGAAGCTAAATTAGTACATAACTAAACACGGAAATGTCCAGAACCTTCATAAGCTGAATTTTCGCCCGTGGCATTTTCTAGTTCAAAAGTCCTCCTTTCCGACTCAGAACCGATCTCAATATGAGTTGTCGGGAGATTTTCATTTACCCTCCCGACATCAAACGGATGCATAGCTGATCTTCCTAGCGACTTACAACGTAAGAGGCTCGTTAAAAGGGAGAAAACATTATGGCCACCGTCTATGTCAGCATCGGAAGCAACATTAACCGCGAACATCACATCACAGAATCTCTCAAAGCGTTGAATAGTCACTTTGCACCTCTGAACATTTCTAATTTCTACGATTGTGAGCCTGTTGGTTTTGAAGGGGACAACTTCCTAAACCTAGTCGCAGGGTTTGAATGTGACCTTTCTATCGCTGAACTGGCTAAGGTTCTGCATCAAATCGAATTAGAAAATGACCGCAAGCGAGAAACTAAAGAATATGCCTCGCGCACGATGGATATCGATATCCTTCTTTACGGTAACGAAGTAGGCATTATTGATGGAGTAGAGCTGCCTCGAGGTGAAATCACCGAGTACGCTTTTGTGCTTCGACCGTTAGTTGATGTTGCCGCGCAAGAACGTCATCCCACTCTAGATATCTCTTTTCAGCATCTCTGGAACAACTTCGATCAGCTGAGTCAGAAAACCGAACTTATACCGTTCGAGGTCAGCTTCACTTAGTCCCTGTAACTGCTTTAAACAGAACGCTTGAGCTTTATTGATCTTTTCCTCTAATAGGCACGTAACTCACTCTACCTTCTAAGGATCGGAAACTGTTATGAATCACAATGCGATTATCACCATCACAAATCTCAGATTAAGAACCTTCATCGGCTTCAACGAAGAAGAAAAAACCAAGCAGCAAGACATCGTCATAAATGCGGAGATCCATTATCCCGCGAACAACCTTTGCCTCTCTGATGATGTGGAGAACGCACTTAACTACAAAAATATCTGCAAAAAAATTATTGAACATGTTGAATCTGGACGGTTTCTGCTTTTAGAAAAGTTAACCAGCGACGTACTCGGTATTTGTATCGACCATTCATGGGTCCGATACGCTCAGGTGAGAATTGACAAGCCTCATGCTCTACGTTTCGCCGATTCCGTCTCGCTCACCCTGAGCTATGAAGCAGAACTTGAAGATTAACTCATAAGGAGCGACTCAATGCTAACCATAGAAGCTGAAAAAGTAAGAGAAGCTTTGCTCGAAAAGGGACTAGAAACCCCGATGACATCGAGCGAAATGAACCCCGACCAGAAGTACAACCGCATCAAAGGGCTTTTGACGGAAGTTGTCAGTACGCTCGGGCTGGATTTAACCGATGACAGTCTCGCTGAAACACCTCATCGCATTGCAAAGATGTACGTTCACGAGATATTTTCAGGGCTCGACTACAATAACTTCCCAAAAATTAGTGTTATCGACAACAAAATGTCAGTTGATGAAATGGTTAAGGTATCGGATATAGATTTAACTTCGACGTGCGAACATCACTTCATCACCATCGATGGTTTAGCACAAGTGGCTTATATCCCAGAATCCAAGATTCTTGGGCTATCTAAAATAAACCGTATTGTTCGATTCTTTGCTCAGCGTCCGCAGGTTCAAGAACGCCTTACTCAACAAATCCTGGTCGCTATACAGGCTCTGGTTGAAACAGAAAATGTGGCTGTGACGATTAAAGCAACTCACTACTGCGTTAAATCGAGAGGCGTTATGGACGCTAACTCTGAAACCACCACAACCGCGCTTGGTGGCAGTTTCAAAACTAACCCTCAAACTAGAGCTGAGTTTTTACGATGAGTGAAACGATTCTAATAACTGGAGTGGGGAAGCGTTTAGGATTCGCTCTGGCGCAGCAACTTATATCTGACGGATACAAAGTCGTTGGCACTTACCGAAGCGACTATCCCCAGCTGAAAATACTGCGCGACAGTGGAGCCGACTTGCAACAGGTAGATTTTTATCAACAAAGTAGCTTAGAGGGTTTTTTGCATTATGTTGGTCAAGAATATAAGGCGATTCGAGCCATCATCCATAACGCTTCCGACTGGCAACCGGAGAACAAGACAAACCCCAGTGAAAACGCATTACAAATCATGAACCAGATGATGACGGTTCACGCTACCGTGCCTTATCTGGTTAACTTAACGCTCAAAGACCAATTAATGTCTGGCGATAAAACGTCGGACATCATCCACATCAGTGATTACGTTGCGGAAAAAGGCAGTAAAAAACACATCGCTTACGCGGCCAGTAAAGCCGCACTCAACAACTTGACGCTGTCGTTCTCAGCGATGCTGGCTCCCAAGGTGAAAGTCAATACTCTCTCTCCTGCCATGATAAAATTCAATGAACATGATGACGAGGCGTACAAAACCAAAGCTCTGAAAAAAGCACTGATTCCCTCAGAGGCAGGCTTTGAAGAAGTGATAGATGGCATTAAGTTTGTTTTGGCTAGTCACTATATGACAGGAAGGACTTTGCACCTTGATGGCGGCAGGCACTTGAAGTGAAGTTCATGCGTTGTGATCTTGAGGCAGGATAGTCAACTAATCTATTCGTCTTTCATATCGTCTAACTACATTTTTTTAAGTTGTCCCTCGACACTTTTTGGGTTTTAGACATTAGAACGTGTTTGCATGGGCGACTCACCAAACAACTGCTTGTAGCTTTGGCAAAAATATCCCAGATGAAAAAAACCAAAGTCAAAGGCGATTTCATTGATGCACCGTTGTTCGCTCGGATTTTGCAGAATGCGCCGTACCTGGTTGAGACGTACATTTTGTATAAATTGTTTTGGTGATATGTCACAACAGGACTCAAAGGTGTATTGCAGCGTACGGCGACTGACATAAACCGCATCGCACAGTTCAGACACGGTGACGGGTTTACGGTACTGCGAGTTATCTAGGTACTGCCTAATTCGACGCATTGTGTTCTCACGCTGTGAGGCATTGGTTTTTTGCATATTTTGATTAGACGATTGAGCGAACAATTCGACCAACATATCTTGAACAATGGATTGATGAGTTTGAAAAGACCAGCGAGATTGACTCGGGGAGAGTAGTAAGCTCAAGTAAGCTTTTATTTGTTGGGTGTAGTGTTGAGAGCAACCAAGAAAGTGGCTCTTGCTGTTTAATGATTCAATCTCTAGCTGTTGCTGAATCATTTCAACCAGTGAAGGGCTTATGACTAACCCATAAATAGAAAAGGTTTCTGGCGTAAGTAGCTCAAAATCCGCCCCAGCCTCACGGATCAAAATACTATCAGGATTACCTTGTGCGTAATTGATGTGTAAAGGTCTATCGTTAGCACTGATCCCTAACCAAATCCCTTCATTAATACGACATTGCTGCTTGAGTTTTCGGTTGCTGTCTTCTCGAAATAGGTGCACGTGAGAAAATTTTCGTTCACGGATCTGACCTAGAAAACTTCCTTGACTCAGTTGGTCATATTCTTGCTGCCAGTTAAAGAGGCTGGCTGCCTGCTGATTTGCATCAAATGTGTTGAATGTGCACAAATTAGGTGCATAACGCATCAATTCTTCATCCTTTCTCATCATTCCATGACCTACCCATGTGACCCATATTAGTACAGTGTGTCTTTAAGTTTATGTTTATTAATGCTTTTTTATGTTTGCCGATTCTTGATATTCATTCGGTTCAAAAATCGCTTAATTACTCATATATACAAAAGGTTATTGAGCAAGAACTGAACCAGTTTATGAAGAGGGAATTTATGACAGCAGCTTATCGCCGACAACAAGGGCACCTGGTTTTTAACTTTGAGTCGTTAGCAGATCTGATGGCAAAGGCTACGCCAGAGCGTTCAGGGGATGTTTTGGCTGGTGTATCTGCGACTTCTGCTGCAGAGCGTGTTGTAGCTCAGATGACACTGGCAGACTTGCCCCTAAAGACGTTTTTAAATGAAGCGGTGATCCCTTATGAAAGTGATGAAGTTACTCGTTTAATCATTGATAGCCATGATAGAGAGGCGTTTAAAGCGATTGATCACCTTACAGTGGGAGACTTTCGGAACTGGCTGCTAAGTGATGAAGCCGATAGTCTCACGCTTGCAAAGCTGCGTCCTGGTTTAACTCCAGAAATGGTGGCTGCAGTGAGTAAGATCATGCGTAATCAGGATTTGATCCAAGTCGCCAAAAAATGTCGGGTAGTGACTGCGTTTCGTAACACCATTGGCTTGCCTAGTCGTTTATCCACCCGTTTACAGCCCAATCATCCAACCGATTCTCTCAATGGCATTGCCGCCAGTATTTTTGATGGTTTGATGTATGGCAATGGTGATGCTGTGATCGGCATTAATCCCGCAACAGATAATGTACCACAGGCAATTAAGTTGATGAATCTGATGGAAGAGGTCATTCAACACTACCAGATCCCGACCCAATCTTGCGTATTAACCCATGTTACAAACACGATTGAAGCGATTGAGATGGGCGCTCCGGTGGATCTCGTCTTTCAATCTATTGGTGGCACTCAAGGTACGAACGACACCTTTGGTATTAACCTTTCGATCCTTAAAGAAGCAAACGAAGCGGCGCTTTCGCTGAACCGAGGCACCGTTGGAAGTAACGTCATGTACTTTGAAACAGGGCAAGGAACATCTCTCTCTGCCAATGCTTTTCATGGTGTGGACCAACAAACTTGTGAGACACGGGCTTATGCCGTAGCGCGTCATTTTAATCCATTGTTGGTTAATACCGTGGTCGGCTTTATCGGCCCTGAATATCTCTTTGATGGAAAACAGATTATTCGAGCAGGGCTTGAGGACCATTTTTGTGGCAAATTGCTTGGCCTGCCGATGGGGTGTGATATCTGCTATACCAACCATGCCTATGCCGATCAAAATGATATGGATAACTTACTGACATTGCTCGGTGTCGCTGAGTGCTCGTTCATTATGGGGATTCCGGGTTCCGATGACATCATGCTCAATTATCAAACAACCTCGTTTCATGATGCACTTTATGCACGCAAGGTGTTGGGTTTAAAACCTGCGCCGGAGTTTGAGGAGTGGCTAACTCAGATGCAGATTTTTGATGATGTAAAAGATGTGCGCCTAAATGAACGACTCTCCGGCTCATTTGCTGGCGCTCTAGCACAACTTAATGGAGGCCCCGCACATGGGTAAGGTGGTCTCTATGGCAAAACATTCTGCTTCTAAGTTGGTAACTCAAAACCCTTGGCACGAGCTTAAAGGTTTTACATCGGCACGTATTGCACTGGGTCGAAGTGGAAATAGCGTTCCAACTAAAGAGTTGCTTTCATTTCAACTCGACCATGCACAGGCGATGGATGCCGTTCATTGTGCTTTAGATGTGGATTCATTGGTTGAGCTCATCGCTCAATCAAACTCGGTCATTCAACACACTTCTCAGGCACCAATTAAGGCGCACAGCAAAGCGACAGACAGATTCATGTATTTGCAAAGGCCGGATCTTGGTCGTGAGCTTGATGACGTCTGTTGGAATCAGTTGCAAGCCGTTCTTCATTCAGAGTCTCCCCCGTTTGATCTCGCGATAGTAGTGGCTGATGGCTTGTCTTCAATTGCCATTCAAAATCATGCAAATCCAGTCATTGAGCATCTGCTTTCTTTATTAGGGGAAGACGAAGTGCCGTGGCATGTTGCTCCTATTACTGTTGTGAGGCAGGGCCGAGTGGCAATAGGAGATGATGTTTGCGAGTGCTTACAAGCCAAGATGGTGGTGGTTTTGATTGGTGAACGCCCGGGACTGACCTCTCCAGATAGCATGGGTATGTACCTGACTTGGCAGGCAAGAAGAGGAGCAAAAGACTCTGATAGGAACTGCATTTCTAATATTCGCCCACAGGGGTTGGCTTATGAAGATGCGTGTAAGCGAGCGGTATACCTATTGAAGGAAGCTCGTCGGCTAGAGCTTTCTGGGGTCAACCTTAAAGACCGTTCGAGTATCGAGGAAGAAGGTGGTGAGCAGTTAGAAGACAAGCACACAGGCAATTTTTTAATTGGATAAAAGACAAAAATAGAGGGATTTACAATGTCAGAACATCAGGAATATTTGGCGCAAAGACAACTTAAAAGGGGCACTGCTGGGTGGATTTTGCTAGCAGGGTTAGGCGTTTCATACGTGATCTCTGGTGACTTTGCAGGCTGGAACTTTGGTATCGGTCAAGCTGGCTGGGGAGGCTTTCTTATTGCTGCAATTGCTATGGCGGTGATGTACTTTACCCTTGTCCTTTCTTTGGCGGAGATGTCTGCGGCTATTCCCGCTGCAGGAGGTGGCTATAGTTTTGCTCGACAAGCCATGGGACCAACGGGGGGATTTTTTACCGGCTTATCCGTCTTAATTGAGTATGCCCTTGCACCTGCCGCGATTGTCATTTTTATTGGCTCAGCGGTGAATGAACTAATGGGTATCGATGGTCCTCTTGTTTACGCGATCTTTTATGCCATCTTTATCGGTATTCATATGGCAGGGGTAGGAGAAGCTCTGAAAGTCATGATGGTCATCAGTGGGTTAGCCGTACTAGCAATTCTTATGACAGCAGGCGTATTGGTTAGTGAGTTTGATGCTAATAATCTGTTTGATATCGCTCCGGCAACCGCACAAGCCACAGAACTACTTCCTTTTGGTTGGTATGGTGTATGGGCGGCACTACCGTTTGCAATGTGGCTTTTTCTTGCGGTAGAAGGGGTTCCACTGGCTGCTGAAGAGGCGAAAAACCCGGCCAAGGATGTACCCAAAGGTATTATCGGCGCAATGTTATTCTTACTGGTCACCGCTACCTTAGTCGTTCTGCTGCTTGCGGGCGCTGTGGGTTCTGAAGCGATTGCGAATAGTGCCGTTCCTCTAGTCGATGCCTTGAAGTTGACCGGTAATCCAACCGTTGCAACGGCTGTTAATATACTAGGACTTGCAGGACTTATTGCTTCATTCTTCTCGATTATCTACGGTTATAGCCGCTTAGTGTTTGCATTGTCTCGTGCGGGTTACTTGCCTCAAAGCTTGTCGCTTACAAACAAAAACAAAGTGCCTGCTCGTGCTTTAGTAGTGCCGGGTGTGTTTGGTTTTGCTGTGTCATTGACCGGAGAAGGCGACCTGATCTTGGCGATGGCGGTAGTGGGGGCGACAGTGTCTTATGCATTAATGTCGCTTAGTCATATATTGTTGCGTATCAAGCAACCAGAGCTTCACCGTCCATACAAAACACCGGGTGGCATGCTGACTTCCGGCACTTCACTAGTGCTGTCGCTTATTGCAATGACGGGTGTTTATGCTTTTGACCCATCTGCATTCTTTATGACTATGGGACTCTTTGTGATTGGTGGTGCTTATTATGGCCTATATAGCCGTAATAAATTGGTCGCATCGACCGCTGAGGAAGAGTTTGAGATGCTGTCGGTTGCAGAGAAAGAGCTTGAGGCTACTAATTAGATTCAATTTCTAATGGTATTTAAGGCTCTAGTGCTTTGCTGGAGCCTTTATTACACTACTTGTAGTAACTTGCGTGTAAACCCCAATCGCCATCACCTCTAACGATAAATATTAATTTAGAAATAGTGCTGTTTTAGGATCATTTTCTTGGAACGTTTTTGTCCAGACACTTGTCATGATTTTTTATAACGAGTTAGATTCATAGCGACGAGCCCCGAAGTTCATTGATAGTGAAGTTTTCATCGCGCTAATCATGTCGATTGCCTTTCTCTAAAGATAAGTTGAAATGATGCAAAGGAAGAATTCGGCATAGATTATGAATGGGATTGATTCAGTAGACGGAATATATGATTCACTAGTAATTAGGATGAATTACTGTTCGCATGTGTATATGTAGCCTACTCCAGACTAATTTCCCTCACACCCCAACACTGCCACAAACGCATCCAAATACTTTTCTATAGTTAAATCCGCAGAAACGGGCGGTAGTTCTACAGTAATGCACGGTAGGTTTCTTTCCTGACACCATGTGCCGAATGAGCCTGGGGTTTCGTAATCGACGTCTTCGACGAGCGGCAGGTTGAATTGCTTGCCTAGCCAAATGGCGAGTTCCGATTGAGTGGGATCGTCGACCATGGCGAGCGGCTCGTGGAAAGAGATGACGAATTTAGGTTGGCGTTGTTCGATGAGGTTTATGAGCGATTGCACTTCAGGTTCAAGTTGTTCGGCTTGCCCGGTTTTCACTTTTACATCTCTGACTGGGGTGTGAGAACTCCAGCGATAGACGGTGCCGTTTTCTGTCCAGTTTTGAGTTGGAAAGGCGCGGTTTAGATCGACTTGGTTTGCGTTGGCGCGAGTGCCTAATTGATTGCCATCTGGGTTCATCGACAGAATCACATCGTGTCGCAAGTTGGCGGCTGGCAAGCTTCTCAGCGCACAAGATAATCCCGCAATAGAAGCGGTTTCATCACCGTGTGTGCCTGCTAAGATCAGCCCGCGAGACTCGCTTTCTATTTGCGCGGGGAAATAGAGCAAAGGCGCACCCAACACCGATTTCCCATATGACAGCGGCTTTATTGAAAACGCAGCTCTTTCCGTTCTTGGAATTAAACTCACCTTAATCTCCTGATTGATCAAGTACTATCAAGTATTCACTATTGGCTATATTAATCGTTAACTAAGTCCATTAGATGAAACCCTTTAAATAAACCATAGCGTCAAAACTCGTCAACCGTCGCATTGTTAATTTTATTACTTGCTTCAAAGATAGGCTAGGAGAGCAAACAAACATGGATTTTAAAAAACATTCAACGGCTTTACTCATTTCATTTTTATTGACCCCTTTTATATCAGTGACTGCCGCTGCTGAAACCTTACCTGCTGGTGTTTCGCTGGCAAAAGACCAACACTTAGTTCGTGCTAATGATGCAGAAGCGGTGACGCTTGACCCTGCGAAAGCAGAAGGCCTGCCGGAAATGCATATTCTACGTGACCTCTTTGAGGGTTTAGTGATTCAAGATCGCGATGGCAATATTACTCCAGGTGTCGCGGAATCTTGGGAAACCGAAGACAACCAGACGTTTGTATTCCACCTACGTAAAGACGCGAAATGGTCGAATGGCGATCCAGTGACGGCCGATGATTTCGTGTATGCGATAAGACGCGCGGTCGATCCTAAAACGGCATCGCCGAATGTTTGGTATCTCAAGCTTACTCAAATCAACAACATTGCTGACGTAGCCGAAGGCAAAAAGCCCGTTGAAGAGTTAGGTATCTCTGCCGTCGATAAACACACGGTGAAATTCGAACTCGATAGTAAAGTGCCTTACTTTGTGGCGATGACAGGCCACACATCCATGATGCCAGTGCACAAAGTAACCCTAGAAAGTAGTGACAAGCCGTGGAGCGATCCTAAGCAATTTGTTGGTAATGGTGCATTCGTACTAGATGAGTGGGTGGTGAACGAGCGCATTGAGCTTAAGAAGAACCCGACGTACTGGGACAGTTCAGATACCCACTTAACCGAAGTAACTTATATTCCGTTTGAGAATCAGAATGCCTCGATTAACCGTTATGCGGTGGGCGAGGTCGATATTACTTCGGACGTGCCTACACACATGGCGCAGCAGCTTAAAAGCAAATATCAAGATGCGTTTACCACAGTGCCTCTGTTGTGTACTTACTACTACGCATTCAATACTACGCGACCACCTTTTGATGATGCGCGAGTACGTAAAGCTGTCTCTTATTCTATGATGCGTGACGTTATCACCAATGGTGTGACTCAGGTGGGCAACTTACCGGCTTATACCTTTGCTCATGAGTACACGGCTGGTTTTGATGCAACACAACCTGAATACAGCACGTGGACTCAAAAGGAACGAGACCAAAAGGCGAAGGAGCTGTTGAAAGAAGCGGGCTACGATGCGTCTAACCCATTGGATTTCAAACTGCTTTACAATACCAGTGAATCGAACAAGTCGATTGCAGTGGCGATTGCATCAATGCTGAAAGGCAACTTAGGCGCACAAGTTGAACTAGAAAACCAAGAGTGGAAGTCTTACTTGGTATCGCGTCGCCAAGGTGATTTTGATGTGATGCGCGCCTCTTGGTGTGGTGACTACAATGAAGCATCAACCTTCTTGAGCCTGTTGCGTTCTGGCTCTTCAGGTAACTTTGCTCGCTACAACAATGAAAAGTACGACGCAGCAATGGATAGCGCACTAGCCGCAACCAGCGAACAAGATCGCCAAGGTTTCTACGACCAGGCAGAACAGTTACTGGCAGAAGACATGCCGATCGCGCCAATTTACTACTACATGCAGGCTCGTCTAGTACGACCAAGTGTTGGTGGTTTTGCGAAGAACAATGTAGAAGGGCATATCTATTCTAAGGATCTCTACATCAAAGAGTAATTGCGTTTGATTCACGCGGCGACACACCGCTAAGAACATGAAATAAAGAAAAGGGACGTTGATCATAAATATCTGATCAACGTCCCTTCGTCATTAATCTGTAACGGTAAGCGCAAAAAACTGAAACCTGATTGAAGTATTTTTCACTTTTATTTCAATCAGGTGAAGCCATGTTACCCCCTCTACGTGCCCTTGTTGCGTTCGAAGCTGTTGCCCGCCTCGGTTCTATTGGCGCTGCTGCGCGCGAGCTTTGTGTTACCCAAGCTGCGGTGAGTCAGCAGCTTAAAAGTTTAGAAACCTTTCTCGATACCACATTGTTTGAGCGCAGCTCCAAAGGCGTAAAGCTAACGTCAGCTGCTCAGCATTATCAACCGATTGTGGCAGGCTCACTTGCTCACCTTAAATTGCAGACTCAAATCTTGTTCGGGGAAAAAGAAACCGACGTGTTGAGCCTGCGCGTTAATCACACTTTTTGCCATAACTGGCTGTTACCTCGCCTGCCATCTTTTTATCAAAAATACCCTTTTATCAGGCTCGATATTCAGCTGGTGGACTGGCCATCAACCAATCCTTGTCAGAATGTCGATATCGAACTAACCAACGGCAAGGTCGAAAGCGAAGACACCCATAGTGAGCGACTGTTTCAGGAGCATAGGTAACTGGTGTGCAGCCCTTTCAGAGAAATTACGCTCAGCAATTCAGAAGATCAAACTTGAGCAACAACCAACTCTAACAATTAAGTCTAGTTTTGGTATTAGCTTGCTATCAGAAAAGGAAAAGTGGAAAGACTGTGCGATCGCGCGCTTTATCAAGCAAAGCTAAAAGGACGAAATACAATTGTGATTGAAGAGTCATACCCGGCATCAACAAAAGCGATCGGCAGCTCTTAGTTTGACTAAGAGCCAACATCCACACAAATTATTTTTGGCATGTTTAGCCCTAAAAGGCTTTCGTCGTGCAAAGTGATGACGAAAATCGGTAAATAAAAGTCAAAAATAAAAACGCGAGCGGTAGATTGCGATTTATGTTGGTGCTACGTTATGAGCAATTTATAACATATAAGTCATGACACATTAGACTGAGAGATAGCAGCTAACGATGAACAAGACAAAAAGATATCCGGCCAGCATAGTATTCAGCTACCTAATACTTTCATCTTTATGGGTTTTATTTTCTGATCTCGCGGTTGAATCATTATCAAATGACTTGCGTGAACATGCCTTAGCACAGACAGTCAAAGGTCTGGTATTTATCATTCTAACGTCTGCTCTGTTATGGGTAATGGTTCGGAAAAATAATCGCGATTTAGAGAGCGCCAACGATCTTGATAGTGTCACCGGACTTCATAGCCCTTCAGTCTTTTATCGATATTTAAATAAAAGACTGAAAAATTCTCAAGCCAGTGACCATTATGTCCTCTTCTTATTAGACATTGATAACTTCAAATCTGTCGCTGACCAGATCGGATTCGAGAATACTAATTCATTTTTAAAAGATATCGCACGATCTATTGAACTTCCTATAGAGCATCAACCGCTTTCATCACGAGTGCACTCAGATGGCTTCGCGTGCTTGGTTAAACTCAACCACACGGAGCATATTGAATCCTACATTGCCCTCGTACATCGTAGATTTAACCAGTGTGCTTATCGTTATGATATCCACGCCACTTGTTGTATTGGCGCTGCTCTATTCCCCTCGGATGGGAATAATGCCAAGCAACTCATGGCATCTGCTACCCACGCCTTAACTGAAGCAAAGAAAAGCAAGGACACGATTGAATTTCATGACCCAAAACTCACTGAGCTTGAACGTCAACGTCAAGAAATGGTGCAAGAATTACGTAAAGCGATTGATGACAAAGCGATTGATATTGTGTTTCAGCCTAAATTCAACATTGAAAGTAGACTCGTCGCAGGTGTGGAGGTGTTGTCTCGTTGGACGCATGAGCGCTATGGTGTCGTTTCACCGGATATCTTTGTCGCGCTAGCAGAAGAGAATTATTTTTGTCGTGATTTGACTACGTTAGTTCTAGAGAAGACTGCGTCACAACTTAGGGCTAATGGCTTGCTAGGGAATGAGCTTAATAGTGTCTCGGTCAATATTTCAGCGGTAGAGCTAAATAGCGTTGATGACATGAACCATCTGGACGAATATCTACGAAAGGATCCCGAGTTTGCTCGCTTACTTTGTCTGGAAATCACTGAAACCGCTATTTTGAAAGATATAGATCAGTGTGCAATCGCTGTTCAGAAGTTAAAAAAACAAGGGGTGTCCTTTTCGATAGATGATTTTGGTGTTGGCTACACGTCTTTTGGTATATTTAGCAAATTGGATGTAGATGAAATCAAAGTCGATCGCAGTTACATCAGTGGGTTAGAAGATGATTATCGTTCTAGAGCTATAACGTCTGGTATCATTGATATAGCGCGAGGGTTTGGCATTAGTGTTGTGGCTGAAGGGGTTGAAAATGCTCAACAACTGTCAATTTTGAAAACGTTAAATTGCGAACAAGCCCAAGGTTATTATCTGGGCTACCCGATGCCATATAAGCAGTTGAAAGAAAGTCTCACCTCTGAAATAGAACCATGTTCAACAACATAACTTAATACTTTTTCATCTAGGCTACAGAGATACAGATGACTTGTATCGAGAAGGATGCTGTTGGCCTAACTATAAGAAATCCCCATTCGCTGACAAAACGAATGGGGATTTTAGTTACTAGGGGGTAGTAATTTTATCTGTTAACTTGTTTCAGGTTTTAGATAGCCACCATAGTCGCGGCTTTCTTCATTGCTTCCTTGGTTGAACACTCAATCACGTTCGCGTTAGCAAAGCGGTGAGCGTCTTTCACTTGAATATCGTGAGCCAAGATAACCAGTTTCGCGTTTGCGACATCTAAGTCAGTGATGCGGTTTTGAATGCCGTTTTGACCTTGTGTTTCTACCTTAATCTTAAGGCCTGCTGCCGCCCCTGCTTTTTCTAGTGCTTTGGCTGCCATGAAGGTGTGTGCAACACCAGAAGGGCAACATGTTACTGCTACGATGTCGTACTCGCCTTCGCCTGCTACAGGTGCTGTTTGAGCTTGAACTGGCGCTGCTTCAGCCATGTCTTCTTCCGTTTCAACCGCAACTGGTTTCCAGAAGCCAACGATAACCGCTGTGGTTAGTGAGCCAAGCGCAATACCGACCACGTACATAGGGATGTTGCTTGATACAGGTGCAGTGATTAGGCCGCCCCATGGTGCATGAAGTAGGATGTCTGTCATGAAACCAAACACACAGCCAACGATACCACCTGCAACGATTGAAGGAAGAACACGCATTGGGTCGTTCGCTGCGAATGGGATAGCACCTTCAGAGATACCGATAGAGCCCATGATTGCTGCTGCTTTACCTGCTTCTTGTTCTTGTTTAGAGAACTTGTTTTTGAATAGGAAAGTTGCCAGTGCCATACCTAGAGGTGGTGTACAAATCGCGATGCCTACGCCGCCCATTAACCATGGTTGTGTGTCTACTTGAGTTTGAGCAAATAGGGTCGCTACTTTGTTGATAGGGCCGCCCATATCAAATGCCGTCATACCACCAAGGATTGTGCCCAGAACCATCTTAGATGCACCCGCCATTGACGCTAGGAACTCGTTCATTGAAGCCATGAACAGTTTGATTGGCTCACCGATGCCCCACAGTACGATACCTGCCGAGATTAGCGTACCAACAAGCGGGTAGATGAAGTAAGCACCTAGTGCAGTCATGTTAGTAGAAAGTGGGATCTTCTTAAGTTGAAGTACCACGCCACCTGCGATGAAGCCAGCAACGATACAGCCAAGGAAGCCGCCTCCCATGTCTGCCATAATGCCAGAAGAGATCATCGCTGGCGCTAGTGCTGGTTTGTCTGCAATGGAGTAACCAATAAAGCCGCCAAGAATGATTGGGAAAAGAACAAGGCCCTTGATACCGATGTTAGAGATGTCTGCCAGCAAGCCGTCTGCTGGAACCGCACCTTTACCCGATGCCATGACCGCTAACGCCAACAGAACACCACCGGCTACGATGAAAGGCAGCATGTGTGATGTACCGAAAAGCAGGTGACCTTTCATGGTACTAAGGAGTTTTTTATAGTCGCTACTACTATTTTTATTATTAGAATTGCTACTGGTATTCGTAGCTTGATTTGCTAGGGTACTCATAATTGTCTACGCCTTATGAATTAATTAAAATATTAAGGATTTGATGTTCATCTTTTGCGTTATGGATATCTTGAATAAATTCATTACTGAATTTTCCAAATAGTTCTTGTAGTACATAAATATGATGGTCAGCACCGTTGTCTGGTGAAGCAATCATAAAAAATACGGTTGGGTTAATACCGTCTTCATCGCCATACTCAATGCCTTCTCGCTTTACACCAACAGCAATTGCTGGCTCAGTTACTGCCTTGCTTTTTGAGTGTGGGTAAGCGATGCCGTCCATTGAGGTGATGCTTTGAGATTCACGAATTTCGATGTCTGCCAAGAAGGCTTCTTTACTGCTGATTCGGTTATTCTCAAATAACATGCCTGCCAATTCTTCAAACAGTTCTTTTTTATTATTTGCTTGAAGGTTGTTATTAATTAAGTTGACGTTAGTTAGCTGTGTGATCATTTATTAACTCATTCACTATTGAAGTTCTTGAATTAAAATTAATGGATTAACTCGATTCGCGAAATAGCAAATAAAAGCCCTTCACTGTACATTTGTATCCAGCAAAATTAAGTGTGATTTGCATCATTCATCCAGTGTGAGATGGGTCATATTTGATGGAACACTTCGGTGTTGAAATAACTTTCTGTAGGAAGAAAAGATCTGTAGAAACCGAAAAACTGTAGAAACAAAAAATGCCCCGCAAAAGCAGGGCATGAAGAGTGTGTTGTGAGTTGTTAGAAAGCTAACTGTAAGCGCGCGCTACTCGGCCAACGCAGTCCAGTTTGTAGCTCTCTGCGTAAGCAGGAATAAACACCGACTGGCCTTTCTCTATCACGCAGGTTTCGCCACATTGGTGAGTGAGCACCATAGATTCGTCGAGCGGCAATAGGATCTCGGCACCTTCGGTAGTGATCCGTCGCTGATGTGAGTTTTGCACGATAGAGAACTTAAAATCCTCGACTGGAATTTGGTATTCCATCACATCACCTTGCTCTATCGGGCTGAGCAGTAACCTATCCGCAGGCTTTTCCTTAAATCGAGTACAAGAAACCAGTTCATTCACGTCCATGTATTTAGGCGTTAACCCAGCGCGCAATACATTGTCTGAGTTCGCCATGATCTCTAAGCCCGTGCCTTTGATGTAAGCGTGGGGCGTCTCGGCATCCAGATACATGGCTTGCCCCGGCTTTAGCGTGATAACGTTCAATAGCAGCGGAGCAAACAGGCCGACATCCCCCGGATACTGTTGTTCCAACTCTGAAATCAACTGGAACACAGGGGCATCTGAAAGTTTCGCCTTCATCAACAACATGGTCAGCGCCATGCCTTTTTGTTCACCTTGCAAAGACAATAAACTCGCGAAGAAGCTCGCTAATCCATTAGGCGTTTGATCGCCCGCGAGGTCGTTAACCATCGAGTGCAGCTCAGGAATATCGAGGTAATGGAAGTGCTCAAGGATCTCGCTGATCGACCTAAAGCCATTCATCGCCGTGTAGTCCGTTAGGGCATACACCAGTTCTGGCTTATGATTAGGATCCTTGTAGTTACGATTGCCAGCTGTCATTGGAATGCCTTGCTGCTCTTCAAGAGCATAGCCAGATTCCGCTTGCTGTTTGTTTGGATGTACTTGAACAGACAGCGCTTTCTCAGCCGCTAATACCTTGAAAAGATAAGGTAACTCGCCAAAGCGACTCGCCACTTTCTCGCTTAGAAACAAGTTTAGGTTCTTAGAAATCAAGCTCGACAATGTGGTCTGTTGCCCGTTATCAGTCACCATTGAGCAACCATTGGGGTGTGCGCCCATCCAAATCTCCGCTTGTGGCTCACCAGATTGGTTATCAATACCAAACAGTTGGCTAAACGAAGACGGGCTACCCCATGCGTAGTTTTGAATCACGTTGGTCATAGGGTAGAAAAAGCGTTGTACGAACGAGTCGTTCGCTAAAGAAAAATCAGACATCGAAATCACCATGAAGGGAAACATGGCTTGAGCTCTACTCGGCTTAATGAAATGCGAGACTAGAGTGGGCTCAAGCCATTGGAGTTGAAATGGCTTAAGCCGCTGCTGTTGCTAGCTTGGCTTTGCGTAGATTTTTAAGTGCGATACAAGTAACCGCAGTTACGCCTGCACCAGACGCCATGCACAACAGTGCTAGCAGTGGGTAGTTCATTGCGCCAAGTAGAGCGACCACTGGACCACCGTGAGCAACACTGTTGGTGATACCAAACGAGAACGCCATTACCGCAGCAGTCATTGAGCCAAGCACGTTGGCTGGGATAACTGACATTGGATCTTGAGCCGCGAATGGAATCGCACCTTCAGAGATACCCACCAAGCCCATCGCGCCTGCTGCTTTACCTGCTTCAATCTCAGAAGATTCGAATAGGTCGAACTTACGGCCAAGTCTGGTTGCGATAGCCATACCAAGGGGAGCGACAGGGATTGCACACGCCATTGCACCCATGAACTGAGTTTGACCGCTGGCAATCATGCCGACTGAGAATAGGAACGCCACCTTGTTGAACGGGCCGCCCATATCAAAGCCGGCCATGCCACCAAGGACAATACCAAGCAGAACCACGTTGCCTGTACTCATGCTGGTTAGCAGTGCAGTAAGAGCATCCATCAGCCCAGCGATAGGTGCGCCAATAACAAAAATGAACAAACCTGCGATGAACAAAGAGCCAGTGATCGGAGCGATCATGATAGGCACAAGCGGTTGAACGAATTTGTGGTAGTTAAACGAAGTAATCCATTTAACGAAGTAACCCACTAATAAACCCGCGATGATTGCGCCAATGAAGCCAGTACCTGCGTCAGCGCCATAGAAAGAACCGTTGTTGGCAATCCAGCCGCCAATTAAGCCAGGGGTTAGGGCAGGGCGGTCAGCAATCGCGTAAGCAATGTAGCCAGCCAAGATTGGGATCATCAGGGTGAAGGCCACCACACCCACCTCTAGGATTTGGTTCCACATGCTGCCAGCAGGAATTGCCATGCCAGATTCACTCGGCTCACCGCCAATGGCTAGTGCTAGGGCAATCAAAAGACCGCCCGTCACCACGAATGGGATCATGTGAGATACGCCATTCATCAAGTAACGGTAAAGGTCTGAACGTGCTTGCGAGGCTTTCTCTGCAACAGATTGGTTGGTCGGTGCTTGTTCTGCTTGGTAGCTTGGCGCGTTGAGTGCTTGCTTAATCAAGCCTTGCGCGTCTTTGATTGGCGCTTTTACGTTGGTTTTGATAACGCATTTTCCGGCAAAGCGAGCCATGTCGACCTGTTTGTCACAAGCCACCACAATCGCATCTGCGCGTTCGATCTCTTCTCGAGTTGGGCTGTTCTTAACGCCAATAGAACCGTTGGTTTCGACCTTGATGTCGTAGCCAAGAGCCGCCGCGCCTTTTTCTAGTGCTTCGGCTGCTAAATATGTGTGTGCGACGCCAGCTGGGCAGCCTGTCACACCAATGATGAAGCCTTGCTTCTCAACATTGGTTTCTGTCTCAGCAGGTTCAGGTTTGGTAAGCAGTAGCTCTAATGCCGCTTGTTCAGATTGAGCATTCATGAAGTTTTCAATGAAACCTTCTTCAATCAATTTTGAAGAAAGCTCTGCCAGTACTTCGATGTGGTGATTATCGCCGCCATCAGGAGAGGCAATCATGAAGAACAGTTTTGATGGCTGGCCGTCATCGGCGCCGTACTCGATACCCTGTTGATGGACACCGATAACAACCGCGGGTTTGATGACCGCAGCGCTTTTCGCGTGTGGCAGAGCAATACCTTCTTCAAATCCGGTATTACCTTGTTCTTCACGAGCTTTAATGTCGGTAAGGAACTGTGCTTTGTCTGAAATTCGACCTTGTGCGTACAGCACCTCGATCAGCTCTTCAAATACGTCTTCTTTTGAATTAGCGCTAAGCGAAAGCTTAATCAAATTTTGGTTGATCAATGTCGTGATCATAATGAACCCCTACTCTGTTTTTATTTTGTTAGGGGTATTCTGGAATCTACGGCTTGCCTTCTGTAGTGAAGAAAAAATGCATTTACTGGATGATTGTTGCCTTATAAATGGAGTGTGATTTTGATCGGTTAGGAGTGCCTGTTTGGGGGAGTGTTGACAGCTTTTATGAGGTTATAACGCTTTTATTGATAAGGGCTTAGATTGATTTTTCTATCATGATAACAGTGTTCTAAATCTGGCCTTAGACTGGAGATTTATTTCCACTACTGGATTTTTGTAACCTAGATCTCAAATTGTGATTTTGCTCAATAGCGCTATGTTTCACTAAGGAGTATATCTATTCCCGTAGCCTTATTGCTGCTTATAAGAGTTCGAAACAATGATATTTCATGACCTAATCTCGTCGGTATTAAACGAGCGAGAACCGTTTCATAACATCTGGTTTGCGGGAGATTTTCACACGCCTTCAGCATTCAGTTATCAGGTGAACTTTCCGCGTTTAGAGCTGGTGCTCGACGGTGAGTATATTAATGAAATGGAGAGTCATGATCGCAAGATCACCAATGTTGTTGCGAAAGCAGGGGATGCGATTTTCATCCCGCCTAACTGTTGGAACAAGCCGAACTGGGATACTGATTGTTCGGTACTGAGTATGTTGTTTGGGCGTCGTCAGCTTGGTTTAAGCTTGGTGAGCAAGCGCAAAGGGGAAGAGAGCTTCTACGATATCCAAAA
Organism: Vibrio sp. 10N.239.312.D08; assembly: GCF_041466145.1. Taxonomy (NCBI): domain Bacteria; kingdom Pseudomonadati; phylum Pseudomonadota; class Gammaproteobacteria; order Vibrionales; family Vibrionaceae; genus Vibrio; species Vibrio sp. 10N.239.312.D08. The sequence continues at coordinate 20,088 of NZ_JBFSSD010000053.1, forward strand.
GCATAGTATTCAGACTCGCTCTGGCTTTGCGATTGATAATATTTTGGAGGCGCTCAGCTCGTTAGCGCGCGAGAGCAACAAGCAGCCGATGGATGAATTATTGCTGCAAGCGTTGCTTCAATACAGCAAGACGATGCTGGATGCGCCTGTCGAGAAGTCTCACAGCCGCGTACAGGATGTGTATCAAGGGATCTGTATCTATATCCAAGAGAATTTCCACCGCCAGATAACGCGAGACAGCATCGCTTTGCGCTTTAGTATTTCATCCAACCATTTGTCGCGAATGTTTCGTCAACAAGGCCACATGACGCTGGCTGAATATATTACACGTGTGCGAATCGACCGCGCCAAGTTCATGCTCAAGAAATACAATTTCAAGCTCAATGAAGTGTCGGTACGTTGTGGCTTTAAGGATGTGAATTACTTCTGCCGAGTATTCAAAAACCGCACCGGAAGAACCCCGACTGAATATCGAGGATCCATCTAGAACTAACGAGCTGGTAATCAAATCAGACGTGAAGAGATATACATCAACAAGGCTTGTAGGTCGACACTGCTTCGAGTCTTTTGCAGACGTTCATTGACCTGATCGTGAAGCAGGTTTCGAGTTAGGTTGGTCGCCGCGACAATGTGCTCACGCTGTGGCTTGGTTGGCAGAACAAGAGCAATGGCCACATGCACTTCGCCGATACGTGATGCCCAGTCAATTGGGTCGTCACTGACGATAACCGCAATCGAGAGATCTTGAGTCGATTCAAACATCACATGCGGCAGTGCGATACCTGGTGACACGCAGGTTGAAGAGCGTTCTTCTCGCTTAATAAATGCCAGAATCAATTCATCTGGGTCTTCTGGGTAAACAAGGTGAGCGAGCCCTTTCAAGCACTCAAATTTGGTCAGTTGGGTTTGCGCCTTAGCGTGGTGCCATTTGATATCACAAGGTGGGCATATTTGTGGCATTCGCTGAATTAGATCGCTAGAGAACTCATGGCTCACCTGTGAGCCAACCATGTCGTAATGCTCTGCAATTATGTCTTTGAGAACGAAACAGGCAAGCTCCGCATCAATACCGACCGCGGTTATCTGGCACAAATCACCACGAAGTAAACCTACTTGCAGCATCGCGACGGATTTGGAGAGATCAGCGGTTCGATTTTGAGTGATGTTGATAATGCGGATGTTGCTTTTGAATTTCTTCGCTAAGCGAGTCAGCGGCTGCGCGACATGTGAGTTCGCGGCAGGATCGTTAACGAAGAAGGTGATCTGGTATTCGTTCATGAAAAGTTTAAGTTCGACAATGCTTAATAAAAACTTTATCGACACTCAACAACACCTCTTCCATTGGAACAAATACGGTTTTAGCTGGGTCAAATCGGCTTGGTTGTTCGATGTCGATATCAGATACGATCAACACTTTGTCTGCGAGGGTAATATCTTGGGCGGTCAGTAAGTTTTCAATACCCATAGCGCCTTGCGTCTCAACCTTGATTGAAACGTTGAACTTAGGGGCTGTTTTATTTAGAGCATCAGCTGCCATATAGGTGTGCGCAATGCCTGTAGGGCACGCAGTTACCGCTACAATTCTCATTATTATTCTCGGCTTAATCTCGTCTCTGTTACGTTACATAAGCTACCTTTCACAAGCTACCTTGCAAAAGCTATCTTGTATGGGAACTTCAGTATAGAAAGCTCGCATAGAGGAGGGACGATATGTTTATGGGTTCTGGGGATTTTATGGATTGCCGTTTTTTATTCCAAGGTGAAAGTCACACTCTGAGCTCTTGGTTACAATAATCCAGTTAATGCACCTTTCGTCCTATATATTGAGTGCCTTCACACCGTTAATCTTTTCATCTTATTAACCTTATCACTTACGTAATTACTTCAGTCTGAAATCAGGCGAGGCAGAGCAGTATATGGATATCACCAACATTATCGAGCCCGAGATCATCTGCTTAGATTTACAAGCAGACTCTAAACAGGCGGTATTTGAAGAGCTTGTTGAACTGCTCGACCGTGCCGGTAAGCTCTCTAATAAACGTGAATTCCTTGACGACATCTGGAAGCGTGAAGCCATCGGTAATACTGGCTTTGACGATGGCATCGCCATTCCACACGCGAAAAGTGCTGCCGTAGCTAAACCTGCGGTGGCGGTAGGTATCAGCCGTTCTGGCATCGATTATGGCGCAGACGGCGGCGAGCTGTCGGATGTGTTCTTTATGCTCGCTTCACCAGACAACAACGACGACCACCATATCGAGGTACTGGCTCAGATTTCGACCAGGCTTATCGAAGATGGCTTTGTTACAAAATTAAAGGCAGTCGAGTCTGTCGAGGAAGCTCAAGAGCTGTTTCTTGAAGCCAATTCAGAATCGTTCGATAGCTACGCATCTAGCCATCATGAAGTGTATGTCGAACCACTAAGCCCTTGGGCACAATCTCTTAATCGCCTCAAAGAACACTTATTATACGGCACCTCACACATGATTCCTTTCGTGGTTGCAGGTGGTGTGCTTTTGTCTTTGTCGGTGATGATGTCGGGTCATGGTGCAGTACCTGAAAGCGGTGTGTTAGCAGATATCGCACAGATGGGCATCGCGGGGTTAACCCTGTTTACAGCGGTGCTCGGTGGTTACATCGCGTATTCAATGGCCGACAAACCGGGTTTAGCGCCCGGTATGATTGGTTCTTGGGTTGCGGTGAATCAATACAATACCGGCTTTCTCGGTGCAATTGTGGTCGGTTTCTTCGCTGGTTTTGTGGTGAATCTACTTAAGAAGATCAAACTGCCAGACAGCATGATCTCGCTGAGCTCTATCTTCATCTATCCATTAGTCGGCACCTTCGTGACCTGTGGTGCGGTGATGTGGGTGATTGGCTCTCCGATAGCTCAAGTAATGCTTGAGATGAACCAAATGCTCACGGGCATGGCAGGCTCCGGAAAAATGGTATTGGGCAGTATTTTAGGTGCAATGACGGCCTTTGATATGGGCGGCCCGATCAATAAGGTCGCAACGCTGTTTGCCCAAACTCAGGTTAATACTCAGCCATGGTTGATGGGTGGCGTCGGTATTGCGATCTGTACGCCACCATTAGGCATGGCTCTGGCGACTTTTATATCGCCGAAGAAGTTTAAACGAGACGAACGCGAAGCCGGAAAAGCCGCAGGCATCATGGGAATGATTGGCATCAGTGAAGGCGCGATTCCTTTTGCAGCCGCCGATCCTGCGCGCGTTCTGCCTGCTGTTGTTGCTGGTGGCGTAGTTGGTAACGTGGTCGGCTTTATGTTCCATGTAGTGAACCATGCACCATGGGGCGGCTGGATTGTGCTGCCGGTGGTGGATGGCAAGATTGGCTATATCGTCGGCACGCTGGCAGGGGCTCTAACGACGGCTCTGATTGTGATATTGCTGAAAAAGAACGTGGTCGAAGGCGAAGCGAATTCTAATCAGTTCACGGGTGGCTCGGTAACAGAAGAGGGGCAAGCGGATGTATTGGCGATCACTTCTTGTCCGTCAGGCGTTGCCCACACTTTCTTAGCAGCGAAATCCTTAGAAAAGGCGGCGCATCATCTTGGGGTTCGGATTAAAGTCGAAACGCAGGGTGCTAACGGAATAGGCAATCGTATCACGCAGAAAGATATTGAAAGGGCGAGGCTGGTGATCTTTGCTCACGACGTGGCGATTAAAGAAGTAGAACGCTTTGCGAACGTGAAAACCTTAGATGTCAGTACTAAGGAAGCGATGCTTAATGCGCAAGCGTTGATCATGAGAAAGGTGTAATCCTTAAACCGCAAAGTTTATCATCTATAAAGTTAACTAGATCAAAACTAAAAAGACTCCGCTCAGGCCGGTTAAGGTGAAAGTGGAGTCTTTTTGTATCGCTTTCTAATGTATAAGTTCAGCCCTTAAAAAGGGTGGTACTTAAATACGTCTTCAACCATTGAGTTGAGCAAATCGATATCGTCACAGGTTTTGGCGTAAGTACGCAGGCCTGCGATCTGAACCTGAACATGACGAGCAAGTTGAGTAGGCTCGCGCTCTTTACTGATCTCACCCAGTTCTTGCGCTTCTGTAATCAACTTGGCGAACTCACCTTCCATGATCTTTAGTGATTTCTTCGCTTCTGCTAATAGCTCTGCGTGTTCATCAGTCAGTTCTGCGACCGTTTTAGCCAGCATACACATGCCATTTGGCGAACTTTGTTTTGATTCGACAACCGCACGTTTTACAAAATTTTCGAGCGCTTTGATTGGAGAATCCGTTTCGCTGCGGAAGCGGTTCAGATTGAGGATGCCAAGTTCGGTATAGCGAGCAAGCGTCTCTTTAAACAAACCTTCTTTGCTGCCGAACGTCGCGTAGATGCTGCCCGGACGCATATCAATCACGTCTTGCAGGTTACGCATAGAAGTCGCATGAAAGCCCTTTTCCCAATACAGGTTCGTTGCTTTATCTACTACATCTTGTCTATCGAACTTCGCTGTCTTGGCCATAACATCTACTTCATTAATCTGAACATATGTTCAATATTTTATGCTGAACGCCCGTTCTAGTAAAGAAGAGCCAGCAAGAAAGTAAGTAGCTTAGCTTAGTTATTTGCTAAGTATTTGAAATAAAGTGGTCAGCTTGTCGCTATAAGGCTGTAATTTACGCGTCGACTACTTCTACGGTTTTATGTTGCGCGCCGTAATAGGTGCCTTCATCGATGGTATACATCAAGGTTTCTTGGCACTCTGGGCAATCGAATTCCTCATTCGGTTCGATTGCTGCCTCTTCTACCCATTCCCAACCGATTTGCTCTTCGCAAGCGGGACAATTCATAAAACATCTCTCAGTTGTTGTCGCATATTTGCTGCGATCCTCAATTTAACAAGCTCGGCATTATACATATTTAGTTAGTGAGGAGTAGATAGTTAGTTCGTATAGAGTAGACAGATCGTTAGCAAGGAATAGACAGCCAGTTAACGCTGAAATAGATACCGTTTTAGCGCTGAACGAACAATTATTGACGAATATGTTGTTAGCCGTGAGCACATAATTGGTGCAAGGCTACCCCTTTGGGGTTATAAAAAAGATGTCAATTTTCAGACGCTTACGTCAATAAAATGTTGTTGCACGTACTTTTCGCACAGTTAAGTCGGTTAGCTAACAGTTTTGTCGATAATCCAATGTATTTTATAAGGTTAAATGTTATTTTCAGCGGCTACCGATCTGTGTGGCACGGTAATTGATGCACATTGATCAAGTTGAATAATTATACAGTCACAATTGAGGCGCATCTTATTAAGGGTGTGCGAGTTAGATGACTGAAAAGATTTGTTAGCTGCTAGGAAATGAAAATGAAATTAACCGATATGTCTTTTAAGCAAAAAATCATCGCTTTGCTTATTTTACCGATCTTGGGATTTCTATGGCTTAGCGTTTCTGCGATTTCAAAAGGCGTAGAAACCACCAGTGAATTGTCTTCATTAAACCAACTTACCCGTTTGTCGGTTGTGTACAGTGAACTTGTGCATGAGTTACAAAAAGAGCGTGGAATGACGGCTGGGTTTATCGGCTCACAGGGCACTAAGTTTGTCAGTGAACTACGTGCACAAAGAGCCAGTGCAGATAATAGACGTAATCTGAAAACCGAATACTGGCAATCTGCTGAAATCGATTTACCGCAGATCACTCGGCTGAACACTGAAATAAGCCAAAGCCTAAATCAAATTACTTCTATTCGAAATCGAGTGGATTCTCAATCGATTCCTCTGTCTGAAGCTTTGGGTTACTACACCAAACTGAATGCAAAGCTGCTGAGCGTATCGGCGTTAATTGCTGAGCTTAGCTCTGATGCTGCCATCACCACTGAAACCATCGCTTACTACAACTTTTTACAAGGTAAAGAGCGAGCGGGTATCGAGCGTGCTGTCCTAAATAATACCTTCTCTAAAAATGAATTTGGCCCAGGCATGTTGGTTAAATTCATCTCTTTGGTGACTGAGCAAAATACCTATTTCTCAAACTTTGAGGTATTGAGTAACCCAGCTAACGTTCGTTTCTTTGAACAGCAATTGAATGATCGTTCGGTGGCAGAAGTAGAAAAGCTTCGTGGTTTGGCTGAATCTAAGATGAGCGGTTTTGATGTTGATCCTGTGTACTGGTTCTCGCAATCTACCGCTCGTATTGTTCAGCTAAAGAAAACAGAAAACCGCCTAGCAGAGTCGCTTATCGCACTGACAGAGAAAAAAATGTCAGAGGCGCAGTCTGCGATGATGATGAGTATTGGTCTGTTTGCTTTGATAACCTTGTTCGCGACCTTCGTGAGCTATAAGGCGATCAGAGACCTGACGATGAGAGTAAAAGATCTTACAGTGATGTTGTCTAAGGTTCGTAATGACAACGACTTAACAGTTCGCGCTAAGTTCGTTGGCAACAGCGAGCTTGGACAGATCTCTTCGGCACTCAACGAAACGCTAGAGAAGTTTTCAAACGTTATCGACAACCTGTCTCAGTCGAGTCTGACCTTAGCTTCAGCCGCTGAAGAAACCTCACAAACCTGTCACTACAATTCGAACACGCTAGTGCAACAACAAGACCAAATTGGCTTGGTTGCGACGGCGACAGAAGAGTTATCAGCAACGGTAAATGAGGTGGCGGCTAAAACTCAGCAGACAGCAAGTTCCGCTAAACTGGTCGATGAGCAGTCTCAAGAAGGTTTGAGTACGGTTCAAAACTCTTACCACTCTATCGAAAAACTGGCATCTGAAATTAATGATCTAGCGGAAAAGATCACGCACTTACACGAGAGCAGTAATAACATCAACAGTGTGATTGATGTGATTAAGTCCGTCGCTGAACAGACTAACTTGTTAGCATTGAACGCGGCAATTGAAGCGGCAAGAGCGGGTGAGCAAGGTCGTGGATTTGCGGTAGTGGCTGATGAAGTTCGCACGTTAGCACAGCGTACTCAGCAGTCGACAGCTGAAATTGAAGGTTTCATCAGCTCGTTACAGTCTGATGTGCAAACCGCGTTTAATGTGATTGATAACAGTCAGAAGATGTCGTCTAAAGCGGTTGAGGATTCAAAAGAGGTGGAACACACCTTACAAGGTATCTCAGCATCGGTGAGCGAGATCTTTAGCATGACTGAGCAGATCGCAACCGCTACCGAAGAGCAAGCGGTAGTGACTCAAGATATTGCTCAAAACGTCATGGCAGTAGAGCAGAAGTCGACAGAATCTACGACAGGTGCAACGCAAATAGCTGCAACAGCCAAAGAACAAGCTCAGTTAGCAGCTTCATTGAAAGATATTGCGAGTACGTTTAAGAGCTAACTAGCAAGCACTCCAATAAGAAGTAAAATGCCCGTTAGTCTCTACTTTTAATAGCAGGACTAACGGGCTATTTGTATCTGCTGTCTTCTAAATGGCAACAGATAGTCCATTCAATGGGGATCTACCCCATAAACCAAGACACGAAAATCAACGCACCAAAACCAAATGTCGCCATTAATGCCGTGTCGCCACCGGCTGCTGTGTAGCTGCCTTCGGTTTGTAGGTGAGGGAAGTCAGGTCTGCGAACCTTAACTACCATTGCGAGTGGGCCCCAGATAGCTAGGAACACCAGGACCATGCCTGCATAGTCCAGCATGCTTACAAACTGGCTAGCGAACAGCTCAGCTAATACCAAAGGTAAGATGAAGGTTAGCGCATAAGCCAACGCTTTGTTGTTGGTCACCGCATCTTTGTTTTGGTCGTAAAGCGCCATCGACACGCCGAGGAAAGAAGTCACCAAGGCCAGAGCAGAGAACAGAGCGATAACCACTTTCAACCAAGCAGATTGGCCGCTGAACGCAGAGATCAACTCAGAGATATTGTGGAACTGGCTTATCGCGTCTGCGCCAAGGTTGCCGATAATCGCGAATAACCAAGTTAGGTAGCAAATTAATGGAATCACTGAGCCTAGCAGAATCATATTGCGGATCTGCTTTTGAGTTGCTTCACGGTTGTAGATAACCAGTGACGGGATCACCACCATAGAGGCAAAGCTAGTAAAGATAACTGCGCTGTATTGCACCACGTCGTTGGCCGTGTATTGGCTGGTTTGAGTTAGGTAATCAAGGCGAATGTTGCTAAATAATGACGCGATAACGATAAACAGCATCACGACCATCAAGATGAATAGCCCGCGATTCAGTTTGTCGATATAAGACTTGCCCGAGACGACGATAGCACCCATCAATAGGCTGAAAATGGTATACGCAACGGATGCTGATACATCGACACCAACGTCGAGCAGTAGCTTATGAATGATGTCACCGACACCCAAGATATAAGCGATCAACATGCATACTAGCAACAGGTAAAAGAGTGCATTGATAAAGTGTTTACCTTTGCTGCCCAGAGTGAGGTAAGCAACACTGCTCATGCCACTGTTGTCTTTAGTTTTAGTGCATGCTTCTGCCAGGAGGAGTGCAGAGTATGTGGTGCCGATAAAGATAAGTAGCATCAGCACTGAGCTGATCATGAAGCCAAATTGGGCCAACACCATGGGAATAGCGAGCATGCCAGCCCCTAATGCAGTTCCTGACAGAATCAAAGAACTGCCGAATAATTTCATATTCAAGAAAGCAACCTCAAAGTATCCAATTAATTTTTTGTTGGATTGTAAATATTTGTTGCCAAGCCTAACAAATTACTCAGTAAAGTTAGGGGTTAATTTCTAATAAATTTTGAATTTTTCTAAAAAATTTAAGCAGGAATTTCTGGTGTATATGTGTGGTTGATTTAAGTATTCACTCGGTGAGTTTATTTATCGTTTAGTTAACGTTCGTCCATTATTGAATGATTTAGAAATTGGCAAAATTCAGTTAAAAAGAAGTATGTTTATGAGCTAATTGAAGACGATTCTAGTGAGTCGGATGCGGATAGTACGATTGTGGGTGCGATTATCTTTACGCCGCTTTCATTTGATGATGAAACCAAGGCATATTTGCTTTCGCCAGTGGCTGTGAGCACTCAGATGCAAAAGCGTGGTATTGGTCAGCGCCTGATTAACTTCGGTTTGCAGTTTCTAAAAGAGCAGGGTATTGAGCTTGCAGTGACGTACGGTGATCCTGACTACTATTCAAAAGTGGGCTTTGGGCAAATTACCGTTGAGCAGGTCCCAGCGCCCTTTGAATTGAGTTTCCCTCACGGTTGGTTGGCTCAATTGTTAACTGGTGGTGAAATCAAAGTAACAAGTGGCAAGTCGAGTTGTGTTAAAGGCTTGGCTCACGCAGAATATTGGTAGCCGCTTGCAAAAAATTGAGAAAAAGAGAAAGCCCATCAGGTGTTTGCCTGTTGGGCTTTCTTGTTATGAACGAAGATATTCTTCTGGCTTCAATGTATAAATTGAACAACTGTTCAAAACAACACTTGAACGATCGTTCTTGTTTGATCTATATTGTTTTACACCAACGGAGAACATTCATTAATTGCTCCGTGATTGAATAACTTTAGAACCGAAAATTGATAGGGATAGAGCAATGAGCAACTTCAAAATTCACTCAGTAGAATCCGCGCCAGAGCAAAGCCAACCTATTCTTGAGGGCGCTAAAAAGCAGATGGGCAGAGTGCCGGGCTTGTTTGGTGTGTTGGCTGAATCTCCAAACACACTTAAGGCTTACACTCAGCTTCATCAGGCGTTTAGTGACTCATCTTTCGATGCTGAAGAGCTAACGGTTGTTTGGCAAACCATCAACGTTGAACACGAATGCCACTACTGCGTTCCTGCACACACTGGCATTGCACATTCAATGAAGGTTGATCCTGCAATCACCGAAGCACTGCGTAATCGCACAGATTTACCCACTGAAAAGCTGCAAGCCCTGCATGATTTTACGCTGAGCATGGTACGTAACCGCGGCAATGTGCCTGAAAGTGAAATGGCAGCATTTTTCGAAGCGGGCTACGGTCAGCAACAAGTGCTAGAAGTGATTCTTGGCCTGTCTCAGAAAGTGATCAGTAATTACGTAAACCACGTTGCTAAAACGCCAGTCGACAAAGTTTTTGAACAGTTCGCTTGGCAAGGGTAATCGTATTTAACTAACCATCGTATTTAAGCAACTCAAGATATGATAATGATGAAAGCTCCACTCTTCACAGAATGGGGCTTTGTTGTTTTGGTCTAAATGGTAATTAGAAAGGTAACCTAACGCACGTGCTTAGCGATTATCTTCGCTAGTGTCACAACCCCTTCTTTCCACTCTTTGCTCTCTTCAATGTTGGCAACAGTAAAGCGCAAGCAGTGTTTATATTGGTCGTTGGTGCCAAATACTGTTCCGGGTAAAATCCCCAACTTATGCTTTAAACAGTCTTGATAGACCGCGTAGCTATCGACCGATTCAGGCAGTGTTATCCAGTTTAAAAAAGAGCCTTCCGGTTTTGATAGGTGGTATTGCCCGACAAGGTGTGGGTGGCTATCTAGTGCTTGTATTAACAGGCTTTGGAATTGCTTTTGGTTGGTTTGGTAGAGCCGTTTCATTTTGGATAAGTGGCTGCGATATTTACCGGTAGTGAGGAATTGCCCTACCGCGGATTGCATCAGGTTTGAGCTGCCCATGTTGTCGCATAAAAGGTACTTTTCGACTAAAGGTTGGTAGCGCCCCGACAATAACCAACCGATTCGCAAGCGTGAGTCTAAGGTTTTAGACAGTGAGTTGACGTAGATGACTCTATCTTGATCATCAAGCTCTTTGAGGCTAGCGATTGGTGTATCGAATGCCAAGCTACCGAACACATCGTCTTCGATAATTGGCAAAGATCCGGTGATCTCCAGTAATGCTTTTCGATTCGCCAATGGCATCCGTGAACCGGTTGGATTAGTAAAGTTTGGCGTTAGCAGTAAGGTTTTCACTTCCCATTTGTCCAACGCACTCTGTAGGGATGGTATATCAATACCGTGGCTAACGCTGCTTGGGATTTCAAGGGCTTGCAATCCAAGTGATTCAAGTAAAAGTAGATTACCGAAATAACAGGGCGACTCGACCGCCACGATGTCGCCGGGCTTGGTGAGCGCACGCAAAGCTAGACTGATCGCCTGTTGAGCACCATGAGTAATTGCAATCTCTTTCGATCCCGCAGGCACACCAAGATCATGAGTGATCTTTAACAATTGCTTTACTAATTGCTCGTCGCCGGGGGGTAATTGGTAATAACCGGGAAGCTGAGTTTGTAATCGACTGTGACGGCCAATCTCGGCATACAAGCTACGAATCGCAGGATTGTTGATGTTCGGGTGCGCGGAGCCTGCCAACAGTTTCAGGCGACCTTTTGGACGAGAGAGTACCGATTTGGTGACAGACAACAGATCGACTTTTTGAGGTTGGCTTGATGCATCCCAGCTGGTGGTGTTCGGTGCTTTCACGCGATAGCCAGATTTAGGTACTGAATAAACCCAGCCTGTGGCTTCCAGTTCTTGATAGGCGCGAATTACGGTATTTTTGCTTACGCCAAGCTGTTCGCTTAACTGGCGGATCGAGGGAAGGCGATCGTCTGGATGAAAGAGCCCCTTATCGATCTGAGCCTTAATATGTTGTTCGGTAGCAAGGTATTTATTGCCGCTGAGTTCTGCTTCCACGTTTTTCTCCCTCGTTGCTCACTCTCAATCTGTAACCATTCAAAGTGTTATATCTGTATCTTTATTAGTTATCTGTACCCAACTAAGGTAACAGCATTGATGAAGAGTTGACCAGAGGTTTGTAATGCTGATTAAAATGATTCCGTTTGTGTTTGTAATATTGTGGTCGTCAGGTTTTGTCGGCGCACGTCTTGGTGTGGAATACGCGGAACCCGCAACATTACTTTCATTGAGGATGGTGGCCAACGTGGCGCTGTTCTTGGTTTTGATTGCAATCCTTAAGCGTCGTATTCCTCGTGGTCGAGCATTCTTCCACGCAAGTGTGGTTGGCATCTTGATTCATGGTTTCTACCTTGGTGGCACCTATCTGGCGATTGATATGGGTATGCCCGCCGGGTTGAGCTCTCTACTTGTTGGCTTACAACCGATTCTGACCGCCTTGATTATGATCAGCTGTACTTCGCAGCGTTTTAATTTTGCACAGTGGTTGGGATTAGCGCTTGGTTTTGCGGGTATTAGTTTGGTGTTGATGGGTAATATTGAATGGCAGTCAGACGACCAAAAAGGCTTGGCAACATTATTGTGTTTGGTTTCTTTGGTGGGTATTACCTGCGGCACTCTATATCAGAAGCGCTTCTGTCAGGGGACAGATATGGTCGGCGGTGCGATGGTGCAATACTTGGCTTCTGCGGCGTTGTTTCTGCCGTTCGCAATGCGCTATGAAACCATGCAGGTAAACTGGACTGTAGAATTCACGCTAACTCTAATCTGGCTGGTGGTTGTTCTGTCTTGTGTTGCCATATTATTGTTGCTTTACATGGTAGAGCACGGTGCATCTTCAAGTGTGGCTTCGGTCTTTTACTTGGTGCCACCGACGACAGCAATCCAAGCGTGGCTTATTTTCGGTGAGTCGTTCGACATGTATGGCGCGGTGGGCTTTGCCTTGTCTGCTGCGGCGGTTTATTTGGTGGTGAAAAAGCCTGAGTTAATTAAGGCTCGTAGGCGAACAGTGTTAGAGCGGTAGTTTGTATACCAAACTCATCCTACTAAAAATCGATGACTAGAAACAAAAAAGAGCCTGAATATTCAGGCTCTTTCTATATAAAATATTGGCTAGCGACTTTTGATTAGCGTTTCATCAAGCAAGCGTAAGCCGTTGTAAACGGTGCTTCTTGGTATTGCTTAAGGCCAGTTTCTTTGAACTTCATCAAAAGAGGGTTGCGCTTAAGGCTCTCCTTGATGTCAGCAGGTGATACAACGGTTACGTCTAGGCCGTCGATCAACTGAATTGCTGCTTCTAGTTTGAAGCCGAAGCCACCGCCAGCAAATTTGCCTTTAGTCTGACGTTGGCGAATTACAACTTTTTCTACTTGGTAATCTTCCATTAACTTTGCAAAAGAGAATTGAAAGTCTTTCATATTCTGTGTGTCGTTTGCGTCGCTAATCGCAACCTTAGAAACTCGGCAATCAGGAATGTTAAATACGCCGTCTGACAGAGAAAGAAGACAGATGACTGCATCGTTACCTTTGATTTCAACACCACAAATTTTCATGTTCTTACCTACTTATTTTAGAGCCCTACATTATGGTGTTATTTCTAACACTTCTCCAGTATTTGCGCGTATCAGCAGCAAATAAGTCTAAATCAGAGAGTATTTTAGTCGCCGAAAGTTAACCTTTGATTGAAAAAGCATCACACGAATTTACGGTATCGTTTGCTATGAGATGAAGCTCACAAAAGCTTAGCGGGATTTTATATGTGTGCTGTATATTGCGCGCGCATCCCTATTTGAAGTGTGGTTATTAATCCCAATGAATATCAATAATCTTTCGATTAAGAGTAAAATCGCGATCCCGCTGTTGGTGATTGTGATTGTTTTTTCTACCGTTACTGTGCTTAATGTCATTAGATCTAATGCTCAGGCTGCGATTAATAACGAGCTCAATAATGTGGTTCAGCCAGTGCTAGATAACCTAGAAGATGGCTACCGAGATATCTACCAAATTATCGCTTCGGCACAAGGTCTGTTGCTTGCGAAAGACCAAGCGGCGGTCGAGTACCAAAAGTTTGAATTTAAAGATAACGCTTACAAAGCGGTTCCTCGTTTTCAAAGTGTCGAAACCTTGTATCAAGCGGGCGTGTTGGACCCATCTTCACGTGGCGAGTTAGCAAAGCTTGTTAACGCGATGAGCAAGTGGGTGGCACTGCACGAGCCAATGTTCGCTGATCCAGCAAACGCAGACCAATACAATATTGATTACTCGCCAGCGCTTGACGCAGAGTTTGCGATCATTCGTACTCAACTGCGCGATATCCGAACTCTGATCGAATTGAAACAGAAAGAGCTTCGCCAGCAAGCCGATGACTCTATTGAATCGAGTAAGTTGATCATTGAAGTGGGTATGGCCGTTGCTGTTTTCGCTGCACTTTTCGCTATGTGGTTATCCAATCGGTTTATCGTTCAGCCAATCCAGAACGTAGAGAAAGCGATGAATGAGATCGCATCGGGTGACGGTAACTTGTCTCAACGTATGAAGGTCGAAGGTAATGATGAGATCGCTCGTTTAAGTTCTGCTTTCAACCAGTTTGTTGGCAAGATCCATGTCACCGTCGAACAAGTTATTTTTACATCGAATGCGGTACGCGCTGAGATGGAAAACATTAAATCGTTAACGCAAAGTGTTGCTGAATTTTCATCGAACCAACAGCGTGAAAGTGAAGTAGTCGCGGCGGCGGTTCATGAGATGCAAGCAACCAGTGAAGTGGTGAGTGGTAATGCATTAGATGCGGCAACCGCCAGTAATGTTGCCAATCATGAAGTGGAATCGGCAGACACCACGCTTGGCTTGACCGTGACTTCGATTGAACGCCTTGCGCAAGATATCGAGAACGCGGGCGGTGTTGTTCAAGAGCTGGACACAGACGTGAAGAACATTGCCTCAATCCTTGGTGTGATCAAAGGCATTGCAGAGCAAACCAACCTACTTGCTTTGAATGCGGCTATTGAAGCGGCACGAGCGGGTGAACAAGGCCGTGGCTTTGCGGTTGTGGCTGATGAAGTTCGAGCGCTTGCGAGTAAAACTCAAGACAGCACTGGCGAAATCCAATCAATGATTGAACGCTTAGAAGTGGGTGCTAAACACGCGGTTGGTGTGATGACTGAAAGCAAAGTGAGTGGCGAGAAAACCATTGTTCAAGCAGGAACTGCAGCATCTTCATTGAGTGAGATTCGTAACTCAATTGGCAAGATGAATGACATGAACACACAAATTGCTACGGCGGCTTCGCAACAGTCTCAAGTGTCTGAAGAAGTGAATAAGAATGTTCAACGCATCGCTGAAAGCACCATGCAAATGGTTGAGATGGCAAGCAGCGCAGAAAATGCATGTATGGCATTGGCTGAACAGTGTGAAGCGCTAGATAGCCTTGTGTCTCAGTTTGAAGTGTAATTTTCAAAATTAGACAGACGAATATGAGCTGATAATGGTTGCTCGTATTGAGTCCCATTAATCAGCGGTGAACGACAAAAATGCCCGCACTCTATGAGTGCGGGCTTTCTTTTGTGCGCCGAGCATGGCGTTGATCTAGGAGGTGAAAGTCCTCTACGGGCTCAG
>NZ_JBFSSD010000054.1:0-34338 GCF_041466145.1 Vibrio sp. 10N.239.312.D08
TATTCATTAACGAGTGCCCACACAGATTGATAGGTTTAAATTGTTAAAGAGCTTTGCTTATCGAAACTTTCTTTTTACAAAGAAACCCTTGAAAGCGGACGTGAATTCTAGCGATTTAATCTTAAGTGTCAAACACTTTTTAAAATTAATTTCTTTCGAACTTTCCGTCTTACTGATTACCGCTGAAGCCTTATGGCATCTGCCGTGTCAGTGAGGCGGCATTATAGAGATCATCGAAAACATGGCAACCCCTTTTTTGATAAAAATTCAAAAAACTTGCTTAAGTGGCTACTTTTACGTCAAAAGGCTCTTTCGTAGCTCAAAGCTCATACAATAATGGGTGTATTACTTAAAACTTTGCGATTAGATCTTTCGAAAAAGCCTCTATATCTAGCTCAATGCTCCATTTCTCACTCACTTCTAGGATGTTATCTAGCGATTGCTGAACTGTTTTTATCGTCAATGTGTTGTTGTCTAGGTCGTATACCTGTTTTTGCGTGGTGTAATAGAAATAAAGGATGGTCAGCGCGTCTCGGTCGCCTTGCTCAGCTTTGGGTTGAATACGCTTGAGCTTACGATAGATTTGATTATGGATTTGTTTAAGGTTCCATACATAAAGCGCTTCTTTGAAGTAATCATGCCCTTTCACACGGCTCGCGATAAATGCATTCAATGCGACTGATAAGATCACACCTAATACGTTCAAGTGGAAATTACCTGTCGATTCGCCTGCGATTGATTGCCCTGAACCGAATAGCTCGATCAGTATGGTTCCGAATACAATGGCGAACACTGCGAGTGACCCAACCAACGAAACCAACAGCAGGTTCATCTTCTTTCTATATTCTTCTTTATTGATCTTCTGTAACTTCATCGACTACTTCCTTATGTAAGTCACCTAATAATTTGCGCATACTATCTACGTAAACATTGGGTCGCTTCAACCCTTACCATCTTGTAATGTGGTCATTCTCTATTTAATACGCAGAGTTCTTCTGGTTGGCGCTATACGCAACTCTATTTGACTTCATTAATAGAAAAGAGTTACATACCGCCACAATTTTGGTTATTCATCAATTCATGTTGATAAAGCCCGTTTCGCTTTATCACATACTGACAAGGTACATTCCATGCGTTCATTTGTATTACGCGCTCGCGCAGCCCCTACAGAGAGCAAACTTATCTTAGAAGGTGTTGGGCAAGATGCTCATACTGAGATTCTGGCTCATACTCTGATGAACACGATCTTCGTTGCTCAATCTCACCGTGAGAATGTCACCGTACACCTTGTATTAGAAAGTACTAAAGACTTTTCACGTACGATCACTTTCGATTCAAATGAGATCACCAACATTGGTGGCTTTCATGAATCGGCATTGTTATCAGCGGTAGTAAGAGCGGTTGATGCTTCTCAAGGTATGACCAAAGAGCAGACTCGTCAGGTTGAACCGGGAATCGTCGTTCGCACTATGAGCTTTGAAAAACTAGTCAAAGAACTGGCTGAAGACCACCAGCTATACATGATGGATAAGAAAGGTGACTTTATCCGTGATGCAGAGATTGCTGAAAACCCATGTTTCCTTCTTACTGATCACATCCCTATGCCGAAGAAAAGCTACAACAGCTTAAAGCGCTTAGGGACAGAAAAAATCAGCTTAGGCCCGAACATGCTGTTTGCTTCTCAGTGTGTTGTGTTGATCAACAATGAGCTTGATATTCGCGGTTTCTAATCTCCGAACTAATAGTCTCAACGCAAAAAGAGCTCAACTATGTGAGCTCTTTTTTATTATCTATCTCTTTGTATCAATGGTGTTATCTCGAAATCAGACCTGATTAACCAAAGATGAAGCTGTATAGGAAGCCTGCACCCATCGCCATGCTTAAGATAACGAATAGGAATGCTGCAATCATTTGGTTTTTGAAGATTGATTTAAGCAGGATAACTTCTGTCAAACTTGCACCCGCACTACCAATGATCAATGCCATTACTGAACCCAACGCCATGCCTTTCTGTACTAGAGCTGCACTTAGTGGGATTACCGCTTCAGCACGAATGTACAGTGGAATACCAATCACGGCTGCTACTGGAATCGCATACCACATACCTTCACCAGCGTACTGTGCAATTAGGTCTGTAGGAATAAAGCCGTAGATGAATGAACCAATCGCGATACCCATCATTAGGTAAGGGAAAACTTGTTTGAAGTCTTTCCAAGTTGAGAACCAAATTCTCATCCAACGGCTAGGTTCTTTCTTCTCTACGATTTCCACCGTCGCGCTTCCATCCGCTGAGCAGCATGAAACCGTAACTTGTGGCTCTTCTTTTTTCGAATCGCAGCAAGATGTCTCCTTAGTCATTACTGGTGCAGGTTCGCCACATACACTTGTACCACATGAAGATTCTGCTTTAACCGGTGCTGCTTTCTTAGGAGCAGAGTCACCACAGCTAGTGCCACAGCTTGAAGCTGAACCTGTTGATTCATACGCTTCAGGTTTTACGTAACGCTCAAAGCCAAGCTTCTCAAGTGCGTAACCAGCCACTACAGACACCGTCATTGCTACAAGGAAGTAGAACACAGCAACTTGCCAACCGAAGGTAATCACAAACAAACCAATGATCACTGGGTTCAATAGTGGGCTACCAAATAGGAACACCATCATTGGACCGAAACCCGCTCTTGCACGCAGCAATCCTTTTAAGAAAGGAATGGTCGAACATGAACAGAAAGGTGTAATTGCACCCAGTAGTGCTGCTACTACATAACCCTTACCATTACGTGAGCTCAGGATAGATTGAATCTTTTCTGGTGTAAGGAACTCTTGAAGAATCCCAACAATGTAGCTGATCGCTAAGAAAAAGATAATTAGCTCTACTGCTAAGAAAGCGAACATATCAAGTGCGTCTTTCAGCATTGTTAACATTTCATTGCTCATAATTAACTCCAAACTGGATTGAAGGTCGGGCTCTATGAGAAAAGTAACCAATCCTTAATTTCGAATATTCTCGAATTATAGAAATAAACAGCTCCAGAACAAGCATTATTTCGATAAAAATCGAAATTATTTTCGAAAACACAGTTTTTCAATAACTTACATAGACACCGTTTTTAAATTTGAATTCGACATACATTTCGACTAACATCGAAATTAAATCTTGAGGAGTTAATATGAACTTAGAAGTCGTTGCGAAAGCACTTAAAGAGTTGGGGCACCCTATTCGCCTAACCATTTATAAGAGTGTCGTTAAAGCTGGCTACCAAGGCATTGCAGTTGGCGGCCTACAAGAAGAGCTAGGCATTCCCGGTTCTACCTTGTCTCACCACATATCAAGCTTGGCGTCTGCGGGCCTAATCAGCCAAAGACGAGAAGGAAGAACTCTATTCTGCGTGGCGGAGTATGAGTGCCTAGAAGGTGTGATTGATTTCTTACAAGACGAATGTTGCGTAAATGAACAGTGCAACTA
Organism: Vibrio sp. 10N.239.312.D08; assembly: GCF_041466145.1. Lineage (NCBI taxonomy): Bacteria > Pseudomonadati > Pseudomonadota > Gammaproteobacteria > Vibrionales > Vibrionaceae > Vibrio > Vibrio sp. 10N.239.312.D08. The sequence goes on from NZ_JBFSSD010000054.1 coordinate 3,464, forward strand.
ATGCACCTTTGAAGATCGAACAAGTCTGGGCCGAGTATAAGCAAGCATTAAAGTCATTCCTGCATTCAAAGGTCAACAACTCTGCGGATGTAGACGACTTGCTCCAAGATATCTTGATTAAGACCTATCAGAACTTAGATAAGGTACAAGATGCTAGCAGTGTTAAGGCTTGGCTGTTCCAGTTAGCCAACAACACCATTATCGACTTCTACCGTAAGCATGCACGCCAACAACGTGATAGCCAAATTGATGCTGAAGATCTGTGGTTTACCGATTTAGACCACGACTCTGAATTTAAGCAGAAACTTTCATTGTGTATTGAACCTTTTATTCAGGCATTGCCAGAACAAAGTTCATCGCTACTGCTTGCGGCCGACATCAAAGGCCAAAGCCAAAAAGAGATCGCAGAAGCGCAGAACGTCAGCTATTCAACGGTTAAATCCCGCGTGCAAAAAAGCCGTGCTGATCTTAAGAACCTGTTTGAAGAGTGTTGTAACTTGTCCCTTGATCAACAAGGCAATGTGATTGATTGCGAGCTTAAGCCGAACGCCAGCTGCGGCAAGTGTTAATCGTTACATCGAATCCGTTATTTCAATAGAACAAAGCCAGCAATTAATGCTGGCTTTGTTGTTTTCATAATCTGCAAATCACTCTTTACTTAAGCAAATCTAGAGCTTGAGCGAACCGAACTATGCTGCTTCCGCTTTTACCACAGGTTGATAGCGCCCCGGTTTATGATTCATTGCTAGAATCAAGTTGGTGACTATCGCACCAAGCACAGACAGAAGAACCAATGACACATCAACAATGAACAGAGAAAGCACAACAATCGTGCAGTCTAATGCCATCTGAACCTTACCTGCTCGAATTCCAAAACGTTCTTGTAAGAACAACGCCAGAATGTTGAAGCCACCTAAGCTCATCTTGTGACGGAAAATCACCAGCATGCCGGTACCAATCAAGCCACCACCAAGTAAAGCTGCATACAATGCATGAATTTCGGCAATTTGAATCACGTGATACAAGTGATCCACGGCGAACGAAACAATCGAAACCGCGATAAACGTATTGATGGTGAAGCGCCAGCCCATACGAGCAACCGACAAAATATAGAAAGGTAAGTTAAGTGCGAAGAACACTTGGCCAAAGCTCAAATCTGTTACTTTGGTAATGAAGATCGCTAGACCAGCCGTGCCCCCGGTGAGCAAACCGACTTGGTTGAAAAAGATAACGCCGAGTGAAACCAATGCGCTACCTAAGATCAGTGCAAGTAAGTTTTCGCGAAGATTATGATCTTTATCCATATGAATGACTCTCCCTGAATCTTTTAACATCGCGTTTCAGTAGTCTTGAAACGATTTATGCCCAAATTTACGATGTTTGACAGATAAGTCGAGTGAACGAGCAATGTTGCTTAGTGATTAGTTTGTATATTAGTTTTTACAGCTTTGTGAAACTTTAAATTAAACAGCTAGTTATAAGCCTTAATTTAGACTTTCATTCTTAATTAGATACTTGTTTCTATTAACTAACGAGCTTCAAGTTTTCTTATTTATTGAACGCGTTTTATACCAATTCCAATCAAGCGACAATCTATGCATAAAACGCATAGACTACATCACAAATGGTCATTTGATACATACCCGACTCATCACTATGATGCGCGACTTCTTACAACATTGAGCGCATGTCAACACCGTATGTTTTCACAATCTCTTTTTGCCCAACTTGCCAGAATGACGTTATTCCTCGTCATTAGTTTGGTTATTGTGCATCACAGTCAGCCATTGATTGATCTCTTGGCTCAGCATGCCGTAAGCAGTGGTTGCCACCAGCAGTCAGGGCATGATCATTCTGGGCACGAACATCACCATGAGATGACTGACCAACACATGTCAGCGCAAGACCACTCACATCACCACCATTAATTTAAGAGTATTAGAATGAGCATTTTCCGTTTTCCTTTACTGGTATGGCTAGGGATAGGCACACTTATTATCAGTCTAGGGATCAGACAATCATTCGGCATTTTCATGATGCCTATTTCAGAGCATTTCGGCACGGGTCGAGAGTTTTTCAGCTTCTCTATTGCTCTACAAAACTTATTGTTCGGTGTGTTCCAACCTTTTGTTGGTATGGCCGCTGACAAATGGGGAGCAAGACGCATCATTATTGCTGGCGCATGTGCTTACGGTTTGGGTTTACTTCTTACCTCAATTTCTACCGAATCGAGCATGCTTTACGTTTCGTTAGGCGCACTGGTTGGTCTTGGCTTGAGTGCGACAAGTTACGTGATCGTGCTTGGCGCAGTAGCGAAAGTTGTACCAGCAGAGCACGCGGCTAAGGCGTTTGGCTTAACCACGGCTGCAGGTTCATTTGGTATGTTCGCGGTAATTCCGGGCGCACAATACATGCTGAATGAATTTGACTGGCAGAGTGCGATGCAAGTGTTTGGCGTACTGTGTTGTTTGATGATCTCTTTTGCGCTGTTCATGCGAGCGCCTAAAGCAGCCTCAAACAAACAAGCGCAAGCTGAAGAGAACCAAACACTCAAAGAAGCGTTGTCTGAAGCGTTTGCTCACAAAGGTTACTGGTTGATTCACGCGGGCTTCTTCGTGTGCGGTTTCCACGTAATGTTTATCGCAACGCACTTACCGAGCTATTTAGCAGATAAAGACCTACCCGCGAGCAGCGCTGCGATGGCACTGGCTTACGTTGGCATCTTCAACATCTTTGGGTCTTACTTCTGGGGTGTAATGGGCGACAAGTTCAGCAAACGCCACGTTATGTCTGCACTGTACTTAGTGCGTACTGTGGTTATCGGTGCGTTTGTGACTCTGCCTGTGACTGAATCAACCGCGGCTATCTTCGGTGCGGCCATTGGATTCTGTTGGTTGGGTACAGTTCCGCTAACGTCTGGCTTAGTTCGTCAGATCTTCGGTGCCCGTTACCTATCAACGTTGTACGGCTTGGTATTCTTTACTCACCAAGTGGGTAGCTTCTTAGGCGCTTGGGTGGGTGGTCGTATATACGATTACTACGGTTCTTACGAGCCAATCTGGTGGTCAACGGTGGTGCTGGCATTTGCAGCAGCACTTATCCATTTACCAATCAATGACAAGCCCATTGAGCGACTGAAATTGGCAATGGCTTAACGTTTTATGCTGACTCCCCCACTAGCGTAAACAAGTCGTTCCAATAAAGCGAGTGAGTATTGAAAGGAAGCATCCTGAGATACTCACTCGCTTTTTTGTTGGTCGTTATAGTAGAAATTATAACTAGCGAAACTGGCATAAAGCTCACTGAATAATAAGACTATTATTTTAGTTTTCATTTATAGTATCCACCCGCTCCTTTAAAACTAATCCGCAGGCTTATGGAATACATAGATCAGACTGTCCTTATCGCAATGACACTCATTTTTGTCGGCTCGTTTGTGCAAACCGCAATCGGCTTTGGTTTGGCCATTGTTGCAGCCCCACTGCTGTTTTTGGTCTCTCCAGATTATGTGCCTGCGCCTATCTGTTTGATCGGTCTGTTTATCTCGTTATTCAACGCTTTTAAACATAGAGCAAATATCTCTATTGGCGGATTAAAAATCGCATTGCTGGGCCGTATTCCTGGGTCACTGGCAGGTGGTGCTTTGTTGGTGATGGTTTCAACGAGCGTGTTATCACTATGGTTGGGCTTATTGGTAGTATTTGCCGTGATTGTTAGCCTACTGCCCTTTAGACTCGAACCAACCCCAACTAAGATGGGTATTGCGGGGTTCTTCTCTGGGTTCTTTGGCACCAGTTCTGGTATTGGTGGTCCACCGATGGCACTGCTACTCCAACACCAAGATGCCAATCAGCTTCGTGGTAACCTTTCTGCGTTTTTCGTGTTTAGTTCGATCATTTCGTTGGTTGTACAGATCCCAATTGGCTTCTTCACGCTACACCACTTGATCATCACTATACCTTTGCTGCCTGCTGCTTGGTTGGGTTACAAAGTGGCGTTAATGACGACACAAAGCATCCCTAAAGAGAAGATACGCATTGGTTCATTACTGCTATGTTCTCTCAGTGGCTTTACGGCAATCTTGCAGGGTTTAGCTGGCTAGTTATTGGCGATAAAGACAAGAAGAAGAAAGACATCTTAGAAAACCAACACAAACACCCAGTAGATAAAAGGACGCTCTATGACTTACGACGAATTCAACGCATTCTGCGAGTCACTGCCTGCAACCAGTTATGTGATGCAGTGGAATAACTCTCACGTTTGGAAAGTAGGTGGCAAGGTGTTTGCGATTGGTGGTTGGGGACCGAAAGATGAGCCTGCGTTTATCTTCAAGGCGTCCGATCAGAATTTCGACTTTCTCAAAGAAGAGCCGGGCTATAAACCCGCACCCTACTTTGCTTCACGCGGTATGAAATGGATTCAGCTGTTTGAAAGCACGCCAGAAAGGGATGAGGAGCTGAGATACTATCTCATTGAGTCACACCGAATTGTGTCCTTAGGTCTAACCAAAAAGAAGCAAGCAGAGCTAGGGCTCAATCAGTAGCGTTTATTACGTACTGCTAATCTGAGCCCTTCTTTTGCAGTGAGGACGGATCCCTCAGAAGTCTGTTTCAAAAATGCAGGTAAATAGCGTTCTATTTTTTGCTCTGAGATAAGCGGCACCAATAAATAGATCAAACCCGCAAAGGCAATAGATCCGGCTAAGTCTTCTGGTCGATGCATGCCAAGCCAAACACGGCTATAGGCGACACCACCAGCCCAAACCAGTAAACCGCCGACTAGATAAAAGCGTTTCGCCTCTAGGAGAAGACCACCAAAGAACGCCAAACACACACCGACGAAAATCATATGTCCAGATGGGAAAGAGTAATCCGTTTCGCCATGCCAATGACGAGTTCGCCACTCGCTGACCTTATCTTGCACAGATTCAATCGCGGCATTTTTTTCTACCAAAGGCAGCTCGTAAAACAGCTCTGGCATATCAACCACTTCTTGGGTAACTAAGTACTCAGTATATGGGCGTGGACTCTCCGTTGATGATTTAAGGAATGTCTTTGCTGCAAAGCTTAACACCAATAAAATACCAAGCTGCAAACAAAGGCTCACTAGCTTTGCTTTTGAGAACTTTAATGTCAGCACCAACAAAGAGAGAATCGCGAGTGTGATTAGGAACCCTTGATTACCCGCTGAATAAGTCACGAATGTCATCACTGCACCATAGAAAGGCAATACAGCACTTCCAAGGTCGAAGTCAGATCCAAAGATCAAAAAAGGCACTAGAGAATACAAGCTTAAAACGAGCAGTAATAAGCCTTTGGATTTGTTAGAGAACAGAGAAGTCATGGCTAAGATCTTTGAGATAAAGTGGTCGGATGCTATCGCAGCTTAGCATCGCCAATATCAATTTTATGTCAAAACGGTCAGTAAGCCGTCATAGTGTAACAATAATCGATTAAAGGGCCTCTTAAGTATTGAGCTGATGAACTGTCACGCCATCACCAATAATCCAGACCATCCACTTGTGTACATATAGACATCAAAACCCACTAAACATAGCCTGCGCACCGCTATACACCACACGCTAAGGTCTGCCGATAAAGTGAACACTTACCGGATTATAAGGCCAGAATCTGAAAAACTTTGCTGTCAGTCCTTTAAATCCACTATCGAAAGGATTACCATCTGGTCTGCTTTCAAAGCAAAACAAATTATTAATTTTTATTCTCAGGGCGGGGCGAAATTCCCCACCGGCGGTATGTCCTTAGCAAAATCTAAAGATAAGCCCGCGAGCGCTCGATTCGTCGAGGTCAGCAGATCTGGTGAGATGCCAGAGCCGACGGTTATAGTCCGGATGAGAGAGAATGGAAACACACTCGTTTAAGTTGGAAAGGCGCACCTATCTATTGGGTTGATGCCTCCAACTCAGACGGGTGCATTTCGTTTTGGATAAAACCATAATGAGCTAGAGCCTCTTGTAATGAGTAGGCTTTGTTGTGCTCGGTTGAGATCCCTCATACAGCCCTGATTCTGGTGATATTTTAGGAGTTTAACCATGAATCAGTCTTCACTACTTGCCGAATTTGGCGAACCAATCACTCGCGTTGAAAATGCACTGCAAGCTCTACGCGAAGGTCGTGGCGTACTTCTACTTGACGATGAAGATCGTGAGAACGAAGGCGACATCATCTACTCAGTAGAACACCTGACGAATGCTCAAATGGCGCTTATGATCCGCGAATGCAGCGGCATTGTGTGTCTGTGTCTAACTGACGAGCAAGCGAACCAACTTGAACTTCCACCTATGGTTGTTGATAACAACAGCGCAAACCAAACTGCGTTTACCGTCACTATCGAAGCGAAAGTTGGTGTAACAACAGGTGTTTCTGCCGCTGACCGTGTAACAACGATCAAGACAGCTGCAAATCCAACAGCTAAGCCTACTGACCTTGCTCGCCCTGGCCACGTATTCCCATTGCGTGCTCGTAAAGGTGGTGTACTTGCTCGTCGCGGCCACACAGAAGGTACAGTAGATCTTATGCAAATGGCTGGTCTTCAATCTGCCGGTGTACTTTGTGAAGTAACCAATCCGGATGGTACGATGGCAAAAGCGCCAGAGATCGTTGCTTTCGGCAAACTACACAACATGCCAGTACTGACCATTGAAGACATGGTGATGTACCGCACTGAGTTCGACCTTAAGCTTGCATAACGTTTAGCCCTCAATGCTAAACACTTAGTCGTTAAGTCAACTACACTGCGAAGTGAACATTGAAAGGCCTCACTCTTACTGCTTTTAGAGTTAAAGCATATAGGGTGAGGCCTTTTTAATTTCCGTAGCTTGAAACGAGCCTGAAATGGATCGCCAAAGTGTCTCTACTTACCGAAACCTCCCCAACCTATCGTTAGAAAAGCGTAACCTCTCAAAAAATCCTGCAAAATATGAGAAACATTCACTCAAATGGTGAAGTCATGCACCATGATTGATCATCCATAATTTGAGAAAAATCATAAATCAATGAAATATAACACTTATTTATTTTGGCATGGTGTCTGCAATACCACTAAGTAGGTATACAAATATTAGGAGTTGAATATGTTTGTAGTTATTTCAGTGGGTTTATCCCTATTAGTACTTGCAGCCCTGTTTCATTTCTCAAGGAAGAGACAAACAGCGCTATCACACAGGTTTGAAACCTTAGTTCTGCTTAGAGAGTTATTGTTGTTATCACGCAAACACCGCGCGGCAACGCATTACGCTCTGGCGTATAAATTGTCTAGCGACTCGATTCGTAAAGTGAACGAGATTTACGACAACATACTTGAGGTATCTGAGCTGCTTCAATCCCATGTGTCGTTTGACAGCCGCCCTATGTATCGCATCTATCACCTCAAGCTCATCGCTATGCACAGCGACTGGCAAAACCGTAGCTTGGTGCGTAACCAATCGATTCATGGCAAAACAATTCGCCATAGCATGTTCTTGATGGATGAAGTAATGATCATCTGGCTAATTCAGTCTGAGCGTGAAGACATGAGCCGTGAGTACCACATGAATTGGCAACAGATCTTAGATTGCATGGAGATCCTGACCAAATTACGAATGTGTATCCCTGATATGGAGAAGCCTGAGGAGTATTTGAGATTCAAATTCTACGCCTCTCAGACACACAGAAAACTCAACCAGTTATCGATTATCTGCCCTCTTAGTAGTGGGTCACCGGTTTGTACGCGAGCGATGCATGCACTCTCAGAGATCGCATCAAGTAACGAAGCGACCCAACCGGCAGATAGCATGTACGAATTAACCAGTGATATCTCTAGCGTCGTGTCGCAAGTTTACGACCAAGTATTATCCGACATTACGAGAAGCTTGTATCAGCCTTTACCAGACGTAAACGAAAAGGTAATAAATACCCGATTATCCGTACATCATTACATGTAAAGACTTCGTGAGAGGAGAGCGTGCTGGAACTCTGAATTATTGAGTTCAAATCCGATATCACCATTGATATCGGATTTTTGTATTTATGAGCTTTTAAAATTCTATCGCTATGTATCATTGCCTATGAAGTTTCAAACATCGCCAGATTTGATATCGCTAGACCAAGCTTCTGCGGCAAAATCAATGAACTGACGAACAACCGGCAGCTGATAACTACGAGACAAATACACCGCCCACAGCACACTACTCGGTGAAACAAACTCATCCAATATTCGTATCAATTTGCCATTCGCAATCAGTGGGTTGGCTAAGTCACAAGGTAAACGAACTACCCCTTTCCCGTGCTGTGCGGCGCGAGTTAGCACTCCAACATCATTAGCCTTGATAGTGCCAGACACCTCAACTGAATAGTGTTGATTGTCCTTAACAAAATCCCACTTAGAAACATTCAAGTGACGAAAACAATTGTGTTGTCGAAGCGCCTCGACCGTTTCAGGTTCACCATGTTTGTCTAAGTAGGCTTGCGAGGCACACACCACTGAATCAATAACCATTAGCTTTCGTGCAATCAAACTATCATCAGGTTGATCGGTATAACGAAGTGCAATATCGATCCTCTCATCCACCAGCTGAGTAAAGCGGTCTGAGGCAAACAGTTCGACCGTGATATTAGGGTGGCGCTCGGTGAACTGTTCGACCACATCCAACAACATGTGCTGAGTTAAACCAATCGGAGCTGCAATTCGAATGGTTCCAGAAAGATCATCGGTTTGATTGAGTGAAGTAACTTCTAACTCCGCCGTTTCATGGAGTATTTTCTCGCAGCGCTGTAAGGCAACCTCTCCTGCCGCGGTCAAACTCACCTTACGAGTGGTTCTGTGCAACAACCGCTGTTTTAGCCACCCTTCGATCTCTTGAACATGGCGTGAAACCTGTAAACGGCTCATATCCAAATGCTCTGCTGCTTGAGTGAAGCTGGCACAATTCGCAACTTCGACAAAGCTACGCATTGCCGTCAACCTATCCATCACACTTTCCCTTATCCACTGAATAAAACCTATTAGCTAGCTACATAGATACAATCTACATCATTTTATGATATTTATCGCAACCTAGTGAGCTATTAGACTGCAATGGCTGTCGAGAAACAGACTCAATAAATTAGATAATTGGAGAGACATTATGAAAATTGCAGTATTAGGCGCATCAGGTTGGATTGGTAGTCACATCGCTCAAGAAGCTCAAGCTCGCGGACATGAAGTTGTTGCTGTTGTAAGAGATGCAAGCCGTGTAGAGATTAGCGATGTTGAGGTTCGTTCATTTGATTTACAAGATGAAGCCGCAAGTCTAGCAAACGCACTATCCGGCGTTGATGCAGTCATTACTTCGATTGGCGGACGTGCTCTGGGTAATCACGACATCGTAAAAAACACTGCGACTAAATTGCTGGCAACATTACCGAGCATCGGTATCGATCGCCTACTTTGGGTTGGCGGAGCTGGCTCATTAGAAGTAGCGCCAAACGTACCGCTAGTGACTGTTCCTGACTTCCCTGCGGATTACAAAAACGAAGCGCTAGCACAGGGCGAAGCTCTTGAAGTGTTCAAGCAATCTAATAGCGAAGTTAACTGGACGTTCGTTAGCCCTGCCGCAGAAATATTCCCGGGCGAGAAACTATCGACCTACCGCACTGGTGGCGATCAACTGCTCACCGACGAAGATGGTAACAGCAAAATTTCAGTCAGCGATTACGCTATTGCGATGATTGATGAACTCGAAGCTGGCAAATTCCCACGCCAACGTATTGGTGTTGCGTACTAGTCAGCTCATATATAAAAACTAAAAAAAGCCGCTTGTTCAAAACAATGCGGCTTTCTCATCTTTTACTGAGCATTCCTTTAATCCAATGGCAGATGCCCTGTTTTCGCTAGGATAACCGTCTCTTCTTCCACATAAGGAAAATGCTCACTCATGTGTGGGCTGCGCATCCATGTGTGTTTTGGATACTCACCATGTTCGTCTTTAAAGGTGCCAGAAAGTACAAATATCTCTTCACCGCCAAAGTGGCGATGCGGCTGAAAACGTTCGCCAACCGGCCACTTCACTAACGCGACATGCTCGTGTTCGAACTCATGCAGTGGCATCACTTGTAAGCCGCCAATACCCTGAAGCCATTCTGTTTCCAAAGTATTAATACGAACTTGAGTTAAGTCTCTCGCGTCAAACTGGTTGAGCTTAACCAAGATCGTACAGCCATTTTTGCTGGATGGGGAATGCGCGCTGCCCGGCGGATTACGGATATAAGTGCCCGCTGGGAAATCTCCGGTTTCATCAGAGAACACACCCTCTAATACGAAGATCTCTTCACCTTGCGGATGTGGGTGCTCAGAAAACGAAGAGTCAGGATCGTACTTCACCACACTAGTCGTGTGGCCCGATTCTTTCTCTTCTCTTTCAAGTGGCTTACGCCATACCCCTTTTGCAGGGCTCGCGACCCAATCTAGTGGTTCGGTTTCTATAACCAGTCTCTTTGAAAAGTCCATGTTGAGCATAATGACGACCTTACTCTAAATATTGTTTTAATTATTATTGTCTTGCTAATGTCTATTCTACGCGAATAACGAGCGAGGGGGAGACTTCGCTGCTAATTGCTAATTGCTAACAAAGCATCCCCCATATTAAAAACTCGGCTCGATTAATTGCGGCCTGCGATCACACCACCATCAACATCCCAGATTGCACCCGTTACCCAATCGGCACTGTCAGACAATAGGAAAGAGATGCTGTTTGCTATGTCTTTCGGTTGACCCACTCGACCAATTGGGTGAAAAGCATTGAAGCCTTCTAGCGCTTGGTCCACTTCTTCTGGCTTAATGAATGATTCGTAGATCGGCGTTTTAACGACGGCTGGAGACACCGCATTCACGCGAATGTTGTGGTCTGCAAGCTCCATCGCCATATGCTGTGTTAAAGCGTGTAGTCCTGCCTTTGCCATTGAATACGCAGAAGATGGCGTCGCTTTAATAGCTTGTTTCGCCCACATAGAGCCTACATTTACCACGTTTCCGCCACCGTTTTTGATCATCAACTTACTGACAGCTTGAGTGATGAAGAAAGTCGCTTTATTAAGCTGCATGTATTGCTCGTAATCCGACTCCTGATGCTCGATAAACGCTTTAGGGTTAAAGTAGCCAGCCGCATTAACAAGGTAACCAATACCCTCTTCAAGTGACTCTAGATGCGAAATAAGATTCGACACACTTGCATCATCATAAAGATTAGCTTGCCAGCCAGTAGCGTGGCCCAGCGACTGAAGTTCTGATACCGCTTTATCTAACTTAGTTGGGTTATTGCCGACAACCAGCACATGGATATTTTGAGCGACTAACTGCTTCGCTGTTTCAAAGCCCATACCACTTGTGCCACCGATTACGACTGCAATACCATTTTTAGTGAAGTTCATTTTGTTATCTCCTAAGTCATGTGAACGTGGTAATCTTAGGCTTTGAACTAACACTATGAATAGTAAGTACAAATCGGTTAGGTAGGTACTTATTGGTACATCTTTATGAAAAATCAGGAAAACTTTTTTTCAAGAAAATCAGCGCCAGAGCGTTCCGCTCGCATGGTAGAGACCATCTACGGTTGTAAATGGTCGCTCACGGTTTACCAATTACTGGCAAATGGCATCAATCGTCCCGGTGAAATGGTACGCTCGGTCGAAGGGTTATCGACCAAGGTCTTGAATGAATGTTTAAAGCGAAATGTAGCATTTGGAATTTTAGACAAGCAAATGTTCAACGAACTACCACCAAGAGTTGAATACCAAGTGACGCCGTTCGGCGAGAAGTTCTTGTTGATTCTAGACCAGCTGGAAAACCTACAAAACGAAATCGACGAGATGTAAGTTTGAGCCAGTCCAACTATTGCCAAAAACAGCAGACAGAAAAGGAAGGCAACAAGCAGCACTTAGCTCACTGGCATTTGCTCAAAGCGACCTTTTACAAAATCAATGAAGGTTCGAATTCGACTTGGTTGATAGCGGTCTCGATGGTAGATCGCTGAAAAGTCCACTTTCGGCACTATCCACTCATTAAACACCTGCTCCAATTGCCCATCATTGATCTCTTGCAAGCAATAGATGGTTGGTACACGAATAATTCCGTTGCCCGATTTCGCGCCCTGTACTAACACTCGCCCATTCTTACATTGCAGCCTACCCGTCACATGAACATCGACTGTTTTCTTGGTGTCATCCAAAGCTTGAAAGCTCCACTTACGCACAGACCCCGTTAAGCAGTCATGGTGAATGAGATCTTTAGGATGGTTTGGCTTTCCTTTGCGAGCAAAATATTCAGGGCTTGCGAGCGTTCCCATCTCGATGTCCAAAAGCTTTCTCGCGATAAAGCCCGCATCTTCAAGGCTTCCCATACGAAATGCGATATCGAACGCGTCTTCAATCAAGTCGACTCGGTTACTACTGAAATCAAGGCTGATGCTGATGTCTGGGTAGAGTTGCATGAACTCATTGACCAGATCCGCGATGATCACCTCGCCCAGATAACCGCCAACACAGTTTACTTTTATGTCGCCACGTACTTCTTCGACGTCATCCACAGCAGCAATCAAGGCTTGGTCTATATTATCTAAGGCTTGTTCACATCTCGCGTACAGATCTTGCCCTGCGTGAGTCAACCTTAAGGTTCGAGTGGTGCGGATAAACAGTGTCACACCCATCTGCTTTTCTAGGCTGCTCACTTGGCGTGATACGTGGGAACGAGACACATCCAACTCCTCCGCCGCTTTGGTGAAATTACCTAAACGAGCGATCAGCACGAAAGAACGAATATCAGACAGGTTAATTTGATTGAGCATGGCCGCCAGCTTACTAGTGAGGTTATGAGATAGACACTTTTATTGTTGCACCACAGCAACAGTGTTTCAAGTAAAGCGCTATATATCAACAATTCTATTTTCCTTAATATACCTCCATCGCAACGAAGCAAGGCAACAAGCACTTGATTCGAATGCACTTAAACAACCCGTCGTAGCCAACCGACGCAATAAAAGTACAGAGGAAATAAAATGAAAAAACTAATCGTAATTACAGGTGCAAGCTCTGGTATTGGTGAAGCAATCGCTCGTCGTCTAAGCGATGAAGGTCACCCTCTGCTACTTTTAGCTCGTCGTGTTGATCGCCTTGAAGCGCTGAATCTACCAAACTCACTGTCAGTAAAAGTAGACGTAACAGACAAAGCGTCTTTTGATGCAGCAATCGCACAAGGTGAAGAGAAGTTTGGCCCTGTAGATGCACTTATCAACAATGCTGGTGCAATGCTTCTTGGTCAAATTGATACTCAAGACGCACAAGAGTGGAAGACAATGTTCGATGTAAACGTGATTGGTCTTCTAAACGGCATGCAATCTGTACTTGCTCCGATGATGGAACGCAACACGGGTACTATCATCAACATCAGCTCTATCGCGGGTAAGAAAACATTCCCAAGCCACGCAGCTTACTGTGGTACTAAATTCGCGGTACACGCTATTTCTGAGAACGTTCGTGAAGAAGTGGCGGCTTCAAATGTTCGTGTTACCACTATCGCACCGGGTGCTGTAGAAACTGAGCTTCTGTCTCACACAACATCTCAAGAGATCAAAGACGGTTACGATTCTTGGAAAGAAGACATGGGTGGCGTATTGGCAGCTGACGATATCGCTCGCGCTGTATCATTCGCTTACCAACAACCACAGAATGTATGTATCCGTGAGATTGCTCTAGCACCAACTAAGCAACAGCCATAGGCCTTTGCCATCGCTAATAAATAAGCGATGAACTAAAAAAGCGCCACGACTTAACAAGTCGTGGCGCTTTTGTTTTGATTCAATCTAATTGCTAGTAAGAAGCGTGATTAAAACTCAACGCGGTAAACTGACGTGCTACCACTCACTTCGTTGCCAACCGCAATAAAGTGGTTACCAGAACGAGTGAAATACTTGATTGATTCTGGACCTAAATCACCCGCTTTAGCGTTGTAAGTCTCGTTGTCGCAATCACCGTCTTCATCAACCTTAGTGCACACTGGCTGAGTAAAGTCGCGATTGTTCAAGTAGCTGATGAAACTTGCGTTTTTAGGCTGTGTTACGTCGTAAACCATGATGCCACCTTGGCGCTCAAGTCCAATAAAGGCATAGTGCTTGCCGTTGATATCCGCCACTTCGATCGCTTCAGGTTCTACGCCTTTATCATCACTACGATCGTCACCGCTTTGGTTGTTATCATTGGTGCTGTTGAAGCTTGCAGGATCTTGCTCAAGTACGATTCGAGCAAAATCATCGCCGCTATCAAACACGAGCTCGCCTGACTCATCCCAGATAGAGAACGAGCGGCTGCCGAATGCTTGAACCTTTTGGTCAGCAGCGAGTGTCCCTTGTGGCTTAATCACTTTAAGACGTGCAAGTTGCTTGTTGTCTTTCAATGCGCCATCTAATGGGTGGTTAGCGTCAATATCTAACTTCTTGCCGCGTACTTCATCGACATAAGCGATACAAAAGTCTTTTTCTGTGGTGTAGTTTTCGGTGCCTTGATAATCGTCACCGTCCCACTCAAAACCTTTCTCATCACACATTTCTTGCGTAGTCTTGATGCCATATTCACGACCATCACCTTCGTTCGCAGTCACGATGTAGGTGTTGCCATCAACACTGTAGCTAGTGATGCTATCTGGCATGTAGAGGCCTTCTAACATCGCGTAGCTTTGCAGATTACCGATATTTTTGTCTTTGTTTGACGCATCTAGCTTAGCGTTATCCCAAGGCTTTCCGCCTAGTCCAAGAATCGCATCCACATGTGCACTCGCCACATCAATCGCTGCCAACGCGTTGTTCTCTTGGAGGGCAACGTAGAGTTTTCCGTTATCCGCAAATGTTAGGTATTCCGGTTCAAGATCTTGAGCAACCGTTGCATTCGGCGCAGAGATTCGAACCTTGTCGGTTAGCTCTGCATGGCGAGGCTGACCTTGATTGAATGCCTTGAAATCAATCTGAGTGACTGTCGCTTGCAAAGGACCATTGGTTAAATCCACCAGCGTTACTGAACCTTCAGGATCAATGCTGTAATCCGCATTCGGCTCACCTTCATTTGCAGAGGCAATGTAGCGACCATCTTTCGAGAAGCTCACCATGTCCGGTAATGCACCAGCCGTATAAGTAGTAATCAGCTCTAACGTGTCTGAACGATAAAGGGCAATGATGCCGTTTTGTTGCTTGTCAGCATTTTCAATCGCGACAGCAACTAATCCTTGATGAGTCGACACACTGTTCGCTGCACCAATATCAATACCAGAAGCTGCAGCCGCTGATTGAAGATCAATCGAACCCGAAGATGTTGGTTCGCTAGCTGAGTTCATTGATAAAACATCAACTTTCTGAGCTTGAGCGTTCACAACATAAAGCTTGTCGGTACATGAATCGTAGCTGACGATTTCGGCTGCAGAAGTATCAAACGGGGCGTCGGCGATTGAACGGCCAACTAGGCTGATTCCGGTTACCTCAGCATTGGAAGCGCTTGGCTGCTCGATGGATTGGCATTGAAGGCTAAAAGCATCAAGTGATGTTTGAGATGGCGTAGCAGTCGTTGGTGATGTTGGTTGAGAACAGCCTACTAGAGCAGAACTTACCGCGATAGGCAGTAATAGTGTCAGCTTATTAAATTTACGATTCATATATCCTCCATAATTTGAATCGCGATCATAGAGGGCTGTTATGACACTTATCTTTCCCTTTTATTAACAATAAATGACGACAATAAATAACTTTTACCCATAGCAACAGAAAGTTAATGCGAACAACCTATTAACAAGTAAGAAAAAAAAGCGCCCAAGCTGGCTGATGCTTGAGCGCCTTTAGTAAACTGTATAGGGAGATTAGAAGTTGTAACCACCACCAATCATGAATACCCATGGGTCGATATCAACGTCTGTTGAGTACTGGTTACCCGCTGTATCTTTATACTTTGCAGTTGTATCTATATCTGCATACCAAATAGATGCATTTAGGAACCAGTCTTCATTGATCATGTAATCCACGCCAATATTTGCTGCAAGCCCCCAAGAGTCATCAAGAGACAAATCACGTAGTTGAGCGTCTTTACCAGTTCCGTTAAATTTTTCATCAAAGAAGAACGTGTAGTTAATACCTGCACCTACATAAGGGCGAATTTCACTGTTCGCTTCACCAAAGTAGTACTGAACCATAAGTGTAGGCGGAAGGTGTTTAACATCTGCAATATCACCTAGTCCAAGTAAATCAGTAGATACCGTATGTGAAAATGGTGTTGCTGCAAGAATTTCTAAACTAACGTTATCAGTGAACATATAGCCAAATGTTAGGCCAAGTTGAGTATTTGAATCTACAGATAGCTCAGAACCTGGTGAGTTTAGTACATCACCACTGCTGTCGTTTGGAGATACCATTGCTGCACCTGCACGGATGATGAAATCACCTTCTTTATGAGCAAGAACATTGGTTGACATAAGAGCCGCAATAACCGCAATACCACATACTGTTTTTTTCATTATAATTTCCTTTTGGGGGGCTTAATCTTTATTGGTGAATGAGTAATCATTTCTTATTTTGCGTGCAAGGTAGCATAGAATAACCCTACTTTATTGATGGAAATCAATTTGTGAAAAGTTGTGATTATTTATGTAAATTTATATCGACCCGATCACTTTATTTCTTCATTTTATTGACAGTTTTGTAATGCAGCTTTTCCGTGCGTCATTTTGTTAACCCAATCCCTTCACTCTGTTCGGATCTTTTTTGGATCAAAATAGAGCAAGCCAATATCTCGCACGCATTATTTTGGTGCAGAACAACAAGAATCAATCTCGCCTCGTATAATATTCAATGAGTTACATTTGGCTTAGTGCTTGCAAGTCTATGTTCATAATCATAAATACATTGAGGTTCTGATCATGCAAGACACTCTAACAATCGTTCTGGCCGGCGGTGTTGGCTCTCGGCTTTCCCCTCTCACCGATAACCGTGCAAAACCTGCGGTACCCTTTGGTGGCAAATATCGAATCATCGATTTCACACTCGCGAACTGCTTACACTCTGGGCTACGCCAAATTTTGGTGCTGACTCAGTACAAATCTCACTCTTTGCAAAAACATTTAAGAGATGGTTGGTCGGTGCTTAACCCGGAGCTCGGCGAATACATCACCAATGTTCCTCCACAAATGCGAACCGGTGATAGCTGGTACAGCGGTACTGCCGATGCGATTTATCAAAACTTGTATCTACTTTCACGCAGTGAAGCCAAGCATGTGGTGGTGTTATCCGGTGACCATATCTATCGCATGGATTACGCACCAATGCTCAAGCAGCACAAAAAGAACGAGGCCGACCTAACTGTGGCGTGCATGGAGGTTTCGATTGACGAAGCCAAAGAGTTTGGTGTGATGGAGATAGATGAATCTCTAGAGATCAATAACTTTACCGAAAAGCCACGTTACCCTGCATGTGTACCTGGTAGGCCAACTCGAAGCATGGCTTCAATGGGTATTTACGTCTTTGATAAAGAAGTACTAACACAAGCGCTACTGGCGGACGCCGAAGATCCGAACTCAAGCCACGATTTTGGTAAAGATATCATTCCTAAATTGGTGGGCAACAACAGTGTTTACGCATACAAGTTTGGGGATGAAGAAGGCCGAGTGACCCAAGATGCGTACTGGAGAGATGTTGGTACTATCGACTCTTATTACCAATCCAACATGGACCTGTTAAAGCCAGCTTCGCCTATCGATTTATATCAACCTGATTGGGCGATTCGTACTTACGAACCGCAGCTGCCACCCGCACGAACCATTGCTTCAGTTGAAGGTAATCAAGGAATATTCATCAACTCGATGATAGCGAATGGCGTTGTAATTGAAGGCGGCTCGGCGCAAAACTCAATCTTCTTCCCGAAAGTGAAAGTCAGCAATGCCGCGATTGTGATTGATAGTATTCTGTTTGAAGATGTTGAGATTGGAAAAAATTGCCACATACAAAACTGCATCATCGACAAGAACGTTAAGGTGCCTGACGGAACCCAGATCGGTCTTGATGGCCTTGCCGATGCGAAACGCTTCCATATATCAAAACAAGGCGTGATTGTGGTGCCCTCTTCTTACCAATTTGAAGAGTAACCTTTAACGTTGGAATAGCTTTTCTTTAAACGAAAAAAGGCAGCGAATTCGCTGCCTTCTTATTTACTCACACAGCTTAAGTTAAGCCTTAACTGTCCATGTATTCGATTAAACAGAAACCTTAGAAAGGCCCTAACTCAATCATTTGAGCAATCACAACAGAAACCAAAGCGCCTACCGACCAGAACAAGAACAGTGGTAAGAAGAAACGAACCCACTTGGTGTAAGGTACTTTTGCTATAGCCAATACCGCCAACAAGCCACCATTGGTTGGGTAAATATAGTTAGAAATACCATCACCCAATTGAGAAGCCAGTGCTGCCACTTGGCGAGTCACTTCACCAATATCTGCCAACGGAATAATGATTGGCATGGTGATCACCGCTTGGCCACTGCCTGATGGAATAAACAGGTTGATCGCAGCCTGCGAGAAGTAGATCCCTGCTGCTGCCACAAGTTTAGAGCTACCAGAAATGATTTGTGCAAGATAGAAGATAATAGAATCAACAATCTTCGCGTCTTCCATAATGGTTAGCACTGAACGAGCAAAGAAGATGATCAGTACCGCAACCAATACATCGCTAACACCTTTGGTCCAGTACTCACAAATCTTGTTCGGAGATAAGCCCGCCACCAAACCCGGAATAATCGCCATCGCCACGAATGCACCCGCAATCTCGGTGAAGCCGAAACCCATCGTCAACGTGCCGAAGATCATGTATGCGAACACGCCCAAGAACGCGATGCCCGCAAGCTTTTCACGTGTGGTGAGTGTTTTCGCTTCAACGTTAGATTCGTAGTGGTAACCCGTACCGTGCAACAAACCTTTGGTCGGGTCTTGCTTAACTTTGCGCGCGTAGTTAAGTACATACCAAGCACCTGTTAGCAACATGAACATGCCAACAATAAAGCGATACCACATGCCTGAATACATAGGCAGTTCAGCGATAGTGTGTGCGATACCCGTAAAGAATGGGTTAGCCAAAGCGGCTGCGAAACCGGCACAACTTGCCAGTAAAACAACGCCAAGTGCCGTTATAGCGTCATAGCCAAGCTTGATACAGATCGGGATCATCAAAGAGATGAAGATGACATCAAGTTCACGCATACCGGTGAAGGTAACGTTGAAGAAAATCGCAGTCATGATCACAGGCGCAATTACGTACAAGCCTTGCTTCTTTAGCTTAGTGGTGAGCGCAACAACGGATGCGTCTAACAAACCCATGTGTTTGATAATGCCAAAAGCACCACCCACAAATACCACAACGCCCATCACGCCAGAAGCGGATTTGAAGCCTTTAAAAAATGATTCGAAAAAAGAGGCTAATGTTGTTGGGTTGCTCGCTAAGAGTGTGTAGCTGTCTGGGTCGATAACCGTGCGGCCATTCATGACCACTCGCTCGAATTCACCAGCAGGGATGAAGTAAGTTGCGATTGCAGCAACGATCACCATGATAACCAAAGAGAGAAACGGGTGGTTTACTTCTTTCTCTGTCGGCGCTGTGTTACCAGCTTGAGATGTAGGTACGGATGTGGATACCGTAGTCGTCATATAGACTCCTTATTTGTCAGCAACTAAGGTTCACTTAGCCGCCGAGAGGGATTTTTGGAAAAACGAAACCCTTCACGCAGAACATAGTTCACGCTAACTAGGCTGTTTCTAAAAGGCCTTTGATAGATGGTGCTCTCAAATGTACATAGTGAAGTAGTGAGAACTACTCTCTTTGCGTCCGAGCAAAATGCAGATGTTCGGCCAAGTCAGGCCAAACTGAATGAGGTCATTACAAGCAGATAAACAGAAAAAGACTGTTTGGGTAATGCGTTTTTTATCAATTACAAAGACAAGCGGCGCATACTAGCATAACGAGTCATTAATTGTCAGAAAAGTGTGAGTTTCGTCATGCTTTGGTGAGCAAAAGAAAAGCGCCCACTAATAAGTAAGGCGCTTTTCTGCAATCGAATCGAGTTACTTAGGTGCTAATTCGTAGTTTTCTTGCATCTCATGAGGGGCAATCCCGTACTCATAATCTGCTAAGTAGCCATCCTTATAGACCTTCATTCCCTTCTCATCCCAGCTCACTTTGATCATCGCCGTGTTGCCATCTTCACTGCCTAACAGCTCCAGCATTTCTGCATCAATCTTAATGGCTTTGATGGTTTTAATACGCTTAAACGGCTTAAATTCAGTGGCCGAGAATACGATGGCCGAGCGATAACGCTTAAGCTTGAGTCCAATCGCAAAGATTCTCGATTGTTGCTCAAACTGCAACATATTGATCTAGGCTCAATTGATGAGTCTCGCATTTCAGAACTTGTGCGATTCAAAGTCGAAACGCCGGTTCGCTATGAAGGTGACATTAATTATTGGCGTCAGGGCGTCGAATTTCCTGTCGATCAACTGGCATCCAATAAAGAAGTCGATATTCGAGCACGCATTACCATACCCGAGTCTCAACTCACAGCAGGAGAGTTTCACTTCAATATGGAGTGGGCAGTTGAGTGTCTATAAATTAGTAACTTAAGCTGATTTTTTAATCAAAGAAGAAAAAGTGAGTGAGCTGGAAAGAAAATCAATGGAGTGACAAGTTCGGAATTATAAAACCGATAAAGAGAGATTCACTGGGAATTCGCTGTAGGTTAGCGCAAATTATCAAGGATGGAGTTTTTTTGAACATGTCTTTAAAACACGAAACATAATATGCGATCAGTTCATCGGACTTTCAAGGGAGTAACAAGAGAATATTTGATAACACTGAAGTCAATCACACATGTGCTAATTCTCAGTTGGTTAATCTATGCGATGTTTGCTACGTTTAAATGACACAGTCATTGGAAAGGTATGATTTATGAAAATAAATGTTCAAACACATCATGTATCAATTAACGACGAGTCACGCAAAGACATCGAAGGTAAATTCGAGAAGATATCTAACCATTTCCCATCACTGATCAGTTGCGACATCATCATTACTAAAGAACACGGTCAACATCAGGTTGAAGTATTCACCAACTACGAAGGTGTACGAGTAACAGCAAAATCGACAGACGATGTTATGTACCCAGCTATCGCTGCAGCACTTAAGAAACTTGAAGCGGGCCTAAGTAACCGTAAGGGACAATTGAAAGCCGACCTACACGAGAAACCAACAAGCACGAAGCCAGAGATTGCTTCGGACATCATCCAAGAGATGAAATTGGTATAAATCGATAAGTAGTTAAAGCGAAATAACGAATAGAAACTTATTAAGAATTTCAAAGCCAGCATACGTTGCTGGCTTTTTCGATCTTAAAGCCAAGCAAACCTTCGCTTCTTTACCGTCCCTCGA
Organism: Vibrio sp. 10N.239.312.D08; assembly: GCF_041466145.1. Classification (NCBI taxonomy): domain Bacteria; kingdom Pseudomonadati; phylum Pseudomonadota; class Gammaproteobacteria; order Vibrionales; family Vibrionaceae; genus Vibrio; species Vibrio sp. 10N.239.312.D08. The sequence continues at coordinate 24,931 of NZ_JBFSSD010000054.1, forward strand.
ATTCAGCTCAACCCCACATCATTATTAACGCCCTTAAGTTCTTAGCAGCTATAACAATCACTTGTGGGATTTGATACAGTTATAAGCAGAAATTTAGACCACAACGGAATGTTTATTATGAAGAAAATCGCGTTGATACTTTTCCTTGCTACTCAATTAATGGCTTGTACCGAGGTTGGCAGTGAAGCTTGGTGTGCGGATATGAAAGAAAAGCCTAAAGGTGACTGGACGGCTAATGAAGCGGGCGATTTTGCTAAACACTGTATTTTCTAATCACGTTAGCTTCTAATTCTACATTGGGCTGAATTAATACGCTCTGTGTAAAACAATCCATGGAATAAGTGAGTTTTAATGGAACACCAACTAGACAACAACTGGAAGCACATCGAATGGGTATTAACCGACGTCGATGACACGCTCACTTGGCAAGGTTCACTCCCTCCAGAAACCCTGATTGTGTTACAAAAGCTGAGAGACAATGGAATCAAAGTGGTCGCTGTAACGGGAGCCTGTGCTGGTTGGTGTGACCATATTGCGCAGCTCTGGCCTGTCGATGCCGTGCTTGGAGAAAACGGCGCCTTCTTACTAGAGAAGCAAGATGATGCATTACAACTCTCATCTGAAACACCGCTAGAACAAGTGCGTAAGAACCAAGCTAAGCTAAAACAAGAAGTTGAAGCGATCTTGTTGAGTTACCCCGACCTATCGCTAACTTTGGATCAATCTTACCGCTTGTGTGAGGTCGCGATTGATATCGGCCAAAACCGTAAGCCTGTTGACCCTGAAACTGTTCAAGCGGTACTCGAAAGAATACACGCTTTAGGCGCACACGCGACGGCAAGTTCGATTCATATCAACGCTTGGTACGGCGAACACTCAAAGAAAAACGCCGTGCACCGTTTCCTGGCTAATAAAGGCTTATCGCTTGAGCAAATCCACCATCAAGCCTGCTATGTCGGCGATTCAATGAACGATCAACAGATGTTCGAATCACTACCACTCACCGTTGGCGTGGCAAACATTAAGCATTATTGGGATAAGTTAGATCATCATCCAAGTAAGGTGATGTCGCAGCCAGGTGGCTATGGGTTTGCAGAATTTGTGGATGCGCTGCTGAGGCTTAAAAGTGAAGTAATTTAGATAATCGCTCAGACTTTGAAGCAAAAATCGCACAAGTTTTCACTCATACGATTTCATTCATGTCATGTCCATCGATTAAACGGGCTCAACGAACTTAGAGAATAATCATCCCATCTCGATAAGTCAGTGCTGGCGCTACATCTTGGCCAAGTAATACCGGGCCATCGAGGTCGACGATTTCAGATTGAACCGCAATAGGCAGAGCTGCACGCATCGCCAAAGAAGTACCGAGCATACAACCCGACATCAGCGTAAATCCTAGCCTTTGGGCTTCTTCTGCAAGAACCAATGCTTCAGTCAAACCGCCCGTTTTATCGAGTTTGATGTTGACCATTTCATACTTACCCAACAGCGATGAGAGCTGTGAAGTGGTATGACAGCTTTCATCAGCACACAGTGGTATCGGGTGCTTGATGTGTGCCAGTGAGGCATCGTGCTGTTGGGGTAACGGCTGCTCGATCATCGCAATATCAAATTCTGCCAATTGATTGAACAACTCTTCGAGATTCAATCCTGTCCACGCTTCATTCGCATCCAATACAATTTGAACATCTGCCGCAGCTTCTCGTACCGCGCGAACACGCTCTACCACCTGCTCGCCGTCAAGCTTCACTTTCAGAAGTTTCGCACCATTCGCGACATAGTCTCGAGCCTGAGTCGCCATGGCTTCTGGCGTGCCAATCGAGACTGTCATTGCAGTCACGATTTGAGCAGGCAACTCAAACAAGCTATTCGGAAACGTCTGGTCGTTCTGCTGAGCTTCAAAATCCCAAAGCGCACAATCGACCGCATTGCGCGCTGCCCCTCCGGTCAATAAAGACTGAAGATGATCTCTTAGCTCTGCCGGATCAGTAACGCCTCGTTCAAACATAGCTTCAAGTGCGCTAGACGCTTGTTGGATTTGCGCTAACACAGACTCCGATGACTCGCCGTATCGTGGGTAAGGCGTGCATTCGCCCTGAGCTCGTTTGCCACCATGTTCAATGTAAACACGAACAACGTGACACTCAGTTCGACTGCCACGAGAGATGCGAAAAGGCGTTTGCATCGCGATAATAATGGGTTCAGCTGTAATCTTCATAATTTCACTCGGTTGATGTTCACTTTAACAAATGGAAACGTAGAAATGATGAAGTCGTTAAAGTGAATGTCGCAAATGATCAGTAATGTGTTGTACACCAAAGCGCACTGGGTCCGTCACTGGCACTTGATAGAGTGTGGTCCATTCTTGGCACAATGTCTCAGCCTCTTCAATGCTAATCGCCGACGTGTTCAAGCAGATACCCACCAGCTTCGCGTCTGGATTAGTCAGTCGCGCCGCTTGCAAGTTGGCTTCAATCGTCTGTTCTATGCTTGGTAATTTAGCATGAGGAAGGTTACGAATATGTGGTCGCCCAACTTCATGACACAGCACTAAGGCATCAGCTTGTGCGCCATGTAAAAGACCCAAACTCACGCCTGCAAACGAAGGGTTGAACAAAGAGCCTTGCCCTTCAATGATGTCCCAATCGTGGTCGGTAAAATCAGGGCTAATCGCTTCAACTGCGCCAGAAATAAAATCCGCAACCACCGCATCAATCGAAATACCGCTGCCTTCAATCAAAATACCTGTCTGCCCTGTCGCTTTAAACTGAGCGGATGTTCCCGCTTGTTTAAGCGACTTTTCAATCGCTAATGCCGAGAACATTTTGCCTACTGAGCAATCAGTTCCGACAGTAAGCAGGCGCTTACCTTGACGAAGCTTACCGTTACCAACATTAAGAACACCGTCAAAATGGCGTACATCATGAAGCTTAGTCAATCCTTGTTGCTGCATGTCAGCAAGCGGTGAAAATTCACTCAATCGTTGGTGCATGCCAGATGCAATCTCATATCCCATTTCTGCAGCGGCCATAATGGTTGACTGCCAAGAATCAGGAATAACACCACCCGGATTTGCGGTACCAATCACTAGCGTCTTCGCGCCCTGCGCTTGCGCCTCTTGCAGGGTCATATCCGTTAAGCCCAGTGAAACGGTATCACCCGTTAAACGCAGTTGACCTAGGCAGATTTCTGGTCGCCATTGATGAATACCGCGAGCTGTTTTTGCAGCGAGTGGGTCAGTAACATCCCCAAGAAAAAGAAGGTAAGGTTGAGCGATCGACATGAGTATTCCTAATTAATAAGCCCTTGTATGGGTTTACTTTAATTAAGAACTTCGAAGCTGCCGAATGCCTATTTATGGCGAGCCTATAACCTTAAGTTATAGGGTGAGTATGGATTTTCAATGAAGCGATAAATTGCTTAACGGAAATCGACTGAGGGGTGTGCTCTGCGCAAAGCATCGATACCGAAAATTGGATGTCTGGTTGAAGCGGCAACACACAGACCGCATCGTCATTTTGATATTGCTCTGCCGTCCACGGATCAACAATCGCAAACCCCGCTTGGTGCTTGACCAGTTCCGCAGCGGCGCTATACCCACGTACAGATATCGGGTGGTGATAATGCTGCTCACGTGCAATAAGGCGTTGATGTAACAGGAGGCCTAATGGATCGCGGCTATCGAGCCCGATGATTGGCAGCGGATAATTGATCAGATCATCTAACGTTAATTCCGCGGGGAAATGATCAACCGTATTGGAAGGAACCAAAACCTTTAGTGATTCGGTTAATAGCGTTTCACTTAATATCGCAGGCGGTGCTTCATCGCCAAACGCGATAGCAATATCAAGCTCATGCTTTAATAACCCAGCACACAGCTCATCACGGTTTGCAGTCAGCAACTCAAAAGAGAGATCTTGCTTACTGCCATTTTGCTCGCGAGACATTTGGGCGATTACAGGAGTCAGTAATTTAGTCGCTAAAATCGGCGGCGCACCAATGCGTAAATGCTGATGGCCTTGCTTCACTTTGTTGGTCAGAGATCGAAATTGCCCCAATTGCTGATACACCTTTTCCGCTTCTGGCAGTAAGGTTTTTGCCTCAACCGTTGGCACCAACCGCCCTTTAACTCGTTCGAATAAGCCAAACCCAAGTTGTTGCTCCGTGTGCGCCAAAATACGGGTCACGTTTGGTTGCGACACATGCAAGCTGCGCGCGGCTCCAGATACGGTTCCGGTCTGCATAATGGCGTAAAAGACTTCCAATTGTCTTAGGTTCACATTGATGTCCTTATGGTTCGCGAAACAAATCTAGGGTTTGGCTTTTCTTGTATTAGCTAAGCTGTTTATCGGTCTAGCTAGCGTTTTGCGTGAGTCTATTTTAGTAGCTCAGCTATCGTAGGTTGAAGTATCTCAGCCCAAGTTTGATAAGCCTTCGCATTCAAATGCAGATCATCACACGAGTACTTGTTCGACAACAGCTTATTAGGCGACAATACTGAATTCACATCTAAGAACGCAATGCCTTGCTGTGTACAGTACTCGCTTAGCTTGCTATTGAGCAGTTCAACCGACGGATTTAAACCTTGCAGTTTAGAGCCAACATAAAGCGTTGATTGCACCAATATGCGAATCTCATTTTCTTGCCACACCTTAAGCATATCAATGTAGTTCTGGTAGATATGGTCGACATCATAACCCTGAGCTAAATCGTTTATCCCTGCCATAAAACACACCAGCTTTGGCTTCACATTCAACGTGGTATCAATACGGCGCAACATGCCAGTTGTGGTGTCACCCGCTAAGCCACGGTTGACCATCGAAACATCGCGAAAGATATCCGCCCACGGGGCCCATTCGGTGATCGAATCACCAAACATGACTAGGTCTGCACTTGGGGAAAAATGGCGATGGTTATCTGATGTCATGATGTAACGACTCATACTGTGGCCTCGTTGCTGAATCTCAGACTGAAGAGCGACTGCCTTGAGGATCTCGCTATCTGGCGTGGCGCTATCAAATTGAGCTAGCAATCCTTCGATATGAGGCTTAAAAGGGCTAAGACGAGTACTCAGTTGATGATGTTCTTTAAGGGAAGATAACCTCTCTAGTAATGCATACAAAGAGCGGTTTTGACCAACTTCTTGGAATAACTGATAGAGATCGAGGACAGAGTGTTGCTGTAGCGCGGCAAGTAATTGCTTGTCTTCCATGGTGTTATCTAACCCTTCAATTATCTGATGATGAACTCAAGATAATATCCGATTGCGTACGGGATAGATAACACTAGAAGCAGAGAATTACTTTTCTTTGATTAGCAGATGGTTACGGTTATCGCGGCTTTTCTTAATGAGCTCGTTGCTCTCGTCCATTTCATCTGACTTAGCAAGGCGATCATAAAGCAGCACGTTAACTGTCGCAGCCAAGTTCATGCAGCCTACTGTTGGTACATAAACAACATGATCTGCTCTGTCGGCGACATCTTGAGAAATAGAACCGTCTTCAGGGCCAAAGATATAGATGGCATTTTCTGGGTGTTTAAAACGCGGCAGTGGTGTTGCACCCTCAGCGAGTTCTACACAAACAATTTTCGTTTCTGGATCAAGATTGTCTAAAAACGACTCAACACCAGTCAACGGGATAGTACGCGCAGCACTCTTAGTATCGGTGTGGAATTTTGCGGCTTTTTCGTAGCGTTGCCCTGTGTATTTAACTTCGTCGACTTGGTAACAACCAGCCGCACGCATAACAGCACCAACGTTTGTCGGGCTCTTTGGGTTAGTTAAACCAATAGTCACATGGCTTTTGTTCATGAATCTTTCTCACTTAACGAATAGACATAGCAGGGTGCTACAAAGCGTCGCATTCTAACAAAGCAGCGTCGAATTCAAAAGCATCGATACAAACTCACTTTTTCGCGCTTAAGCCTCTAGTTGCAAGGCTTCTCACCCCAAAAACCTAACCGTCATCATATTTATAAAACAAAAACACTCTAGGATAACAATTAAACAACAAGCCCATTTACATTTTGAAACCACATTAATAATGTGTTGAAAATTGCATGAGATAATCACACAGGAAGCGTGACATGACCCTAACCATCAAAAACCGCCTTTATATTCTCTCTTTCATTCCGTTGCTACTAATGGCAATTGGCATGATGAGCGTGACGTATATGAAGAGCACCGAGCTAACCGCACAGCAAGTTGAATCGACGCGTAGCAATATGATGGCGATGAAAGAAAAGGAACTCAAAGCGTATCTACAAATGGCCTACTCTTCGATCAGCCCATTTTTGGAAAGAGGTGCAACATTAGAAGAAGCCTTACCGACATTAAGAACTCTCGAATATGGCGAGTCTGGCTACATCTTTGGCTACGACTCTAAAGGCGTTCGAGTAGTTGTTGGGCAAAATAACGATGGCATTGGTAAAAACTACTACGACCTGCAAGACAAAAAAGGCAACTACCTGATTCGTGACTTGATCAAGAACTCAAAGCTTGGTGAGTTCACCACCTACTACTTTCCAAAACTTGGTCAATCAGAAGCTCTACCGAAACTGAGCTACTCGATATTCGTTCCCCAGTGGGACTTGATGCTAGGCACAGGTTTTTATACTGACGACATCGATGCTGTAATCGCAGAGATGAAAGAGAGCTCGAATGTCGCGTTACAAAGCTCATTGACGGCGATCGCTATATTCTGTGGTTTGATTGCCCTAGTAGTTGCTGCGTTTGCCGTTGCCGTCAACCGCACAATCATGCGACCACTCGAGCAGTTTGATCGTTCAATCAGCGCATTCGCGAGTGGCGAAGCCGATTTAACCGCTCGAATGGAAACATTTAAAGCGCCTGAGTTCACTAAGCTCAGCGAGAACTTCAACGCCTTCGTGGCAAGCCTTCAAACCATCATTCGCAGCGTAAGCGATGTCGGTCAGCAAGTCGTAGCCGAGACATCTAACATGTCTTCTCGTGCTGCGCAGGTCGACGAGATTGCTACAGGGCAACGTGAAGAGACAGAACAAGTTGCAACAGCGATGACTGAGATGACCACAACGGCGCAAGAGATCTCGAGCAACGCTAGTCAAGCGGCGGATTCCGCCAAGCTTGCAGAGGGCAATGCAAAAGAAGCGCAACAGATCGTAAACGCAGCTGCAGATTCGGTGGCAGGCCTAGCGAGCGAAGTATCAGAAGCCAACACCGTGGTGTCTCGTTTAGAAGGCGATGTACAAAACATCTCCTCTTCATTGGCGGTCATCCAAGACATTGCCGAGCAAACTAACCTACTCGCGTTGAATGCCGCGATTGAAGCTGCACGTGCAGGCGAACAAGGTCGTGGGTTTGCTGTGGTTGCCGATGAGGTTCGTAAACTGGCAAGCCGTACTCAAGAAAGCACTGGCGACATTCACAAGATGATTGAGCAACTTAAAGCTGCCTCAGATGCTGCTGTGAAAGCGATGGATTCAAGTCAAAACCGAAGTGCGCAAACCGTGGAAGAAGCGAATGCCGCAGCCAAAGCACTGGCGAAGATCCAAGCGTCGATTGATACCATCATGGACATGAACTCGCTTATTGCGACAGCCACTGAACAGCAAAATATTGTAGGACAAGAAATATCTCAACGCATCGTGGTGATTTCTGACCAAAGCTCACAATCGGCAGAACTCGCGAATCAAAACCGTACAGGTAGCCAAAACCTCAACAGTCGTGCAAATGAGCTGTATCACTTGGTGGATCGCTTCACCGTCTAATACATTTTCGGTCTAGTAAGCCGTAATCAAACGATAATTAATCCTAAAACACGCCGGGCTTCAGAATCTCTATTCTGAAGCCCGTTTTTATCGGTGGAGGTTTTAAGCCATACACTAATCCAATTGCTCAGAAAGGAAGTCCACCAGCAGGCGAACCTTTGAAGATAGATTACGGTTCTGAGGGTACAACGCCCAGATCCCTTCTTTGTCGTCTCGGTAATCGGAAAGCACTTCGACTAACTCTCCAGAGTCTAGATCTTCACTCACGTAGTATTCAGGTAACTGCACCAAGCCAATGCTCTGCTTCGCAGCATCTAATAACGCTAAACCGCTGTTGCACTTAATGCGTCCGTTAACACGAACCGAACGAGGGCGACCATTTTCTTTAAAGCGCCAGTGTTCAAATCCACCAACTAAGCATTGATGATTATTTAATTCAGATAATGTATGCGGTTCCCCATAACGTTCAATATATTCAGGGCTTGCACATACATAAAGTTGGCGTTGAGACAGCCTCTTTGCCACAAGGCTTGAGTCTTCCAAGCGGCCAAGACGAATCGCAACATCAACACCCGAATCGATAAGATCGAGCTTTTGATTGGTCAGCATCAGCTCAAGCTCTACTTGCGGGTGAAGCTTTAAGAATTGATGCAGTATTGGGGCGAGTTGGCGCTCACCATAAGTCACAGGCGCGGTGACTTTCAGTAAGCCTTTGGGTGTGGATTGCATCTGCGTGACCGCAAGCTCAGCAATTTCTAAACCTTCGACCAACAACTTACATTGTTGGTAATAGAGTTGCCCAGCCTCTGTAAGAGACACCTTTCGAGTCGTTCGATTGAGCAGTTTCACTGCGAGTCGTTCTTCGAGGTTTGCTACTCTACGACTGATTTGAGCCACCGACGTAGCGAGCTTCTGCGCCGCACCAGTAAAGCTTTCACGCTCTGCCACTGCAACAAACTCACTTACCCCTTCCCAATTGGCCATGCCTTTACCTTATGCTGAACTTTGGTTACCCATACAGTGTATTGAAGTTAGATATCAGTGTCACCTTGCTTGATATGCGCTGTGCATTAATCTTCGGCACCTATAGTCATTCCCTTACAGAACCATATTTTTGTCCTAACATTAACCTCATCCCCTATTGCTAGGGTGAGAATCTCTAAAACACTGGTACAACAAAGTAAGGTATCCCTTTGAAGAAGTTAATCATACTTGCATCAACTCTTGTACTCAGCACCACTGCGTTTGCAGCAACTAAAACAACAATTCAAGAAACAACGCTAAAATCTGATACATTTGTTACTGAAGCGGAAGCATACGATGCAGGCACCAACCTTATGGATGAGTTAAGCGCAAAAACACCTTTTGAGCTTTCAAGAGAACTGCCACAGTTCCAACAGACAACCAAATACGATTCGTTCAAGATTGATGACGCGAATATGGAAGTGAAGAAAATCACTAACATGAGCGGTGACATTCATTACCAAGCGAACGTAAAAGTTGACTACCGTTACAAATACAAAGACGGTCGCAGCAGCTAACACCGAATGATTGATCAGGTCTAAAAACTGATCACCTAGTCAAAAGACTGATCACCTAGTCAATCGAGTAGGAGGAGGCCTCACGGCCTCCGTCCTCTCACACCACCGTACAAGC
>NZ_JBFSSD010000055.1:0-34306 GCF_041466145.1 Vibrio sp. 10N.239.312.D08
TGGTGGGCACAAGTACAAGAGAGTGGAATTAAGCCATTGAAAGAGTTCGCACGAAAACTGAGTCCTTATCTTCACGGTATTATCGCATCGGCAAGTTATCCGCTAAACACCTGCACCCTAGAAGGGATAAACAACAAGATAAAGCTAATCAAGCGAATGGGGTATGGGTATCGAGATACCGACTACTTCTTCTTGAAGATAAAAGCGGCTTTCCCCGGAAAGCCGCGATGAACCTAAAATAATCGGAACAACTAGCCAGCTTAGAAGAACGATAAACCTGATGTTCTATCGCTATTAACTATTAGAAGATCTATCGATCATTATCAGCATCGAACAATATCGTATAAGTAGAGTGACTGATCGCCCCCCTTCCCCTGAATGTTAAACGATGCAATAGAGTTGCTATATTTGATGGATCAAGGCCTTCAAACTAGAGTTTAGGCTGACCAAAAGATCAGGCAATATCCTCGTATTCGATCCCTCTGCCGCTAAACCCCACTATGCTACTCATTATAAAGTCACTGAGCACTCCAGCCAAGAATGCCATAAAGGTTGCCCTAGCATTTTGTTTAGCTATCTACCTTGCGTTGTATTTTAACCTTGAGAAGCCTTACTGGGCGGCTATCGTGGTCAATATATTGGCCATCACTGATACTATTACTGCTGGCAAGAAAAAAGGCATTCTCAGATTGTTGGGGACGCTTTGTGGCGCGTTTGTCGGGCTTTGGTTAATCGCTGTTTTTGGGCAAGATCGATATTATTTTTTAGCAACCATCGCACTGTTACTCGCAATTTGTATATACATGGGTTCCGATCCGGTCATCGGCTATGCTTACATTACGGCATTTATTGTCTGCATCCTGCTGGCGATATCTGGCAGCTTTGATGGTGTAGCTACATTTAATATTGCGGTACTAAGGCTGCAAGAAACCCTGCTTGGCTTCGTGGTCTATACGACCATCTATAGCGTGGTTTGGCCTGAGGATGATGACACACGCTTTAACAACGAAGTCAGTGTTGTTTTAGAGGCGATGTCTCCCCTCATTCATTCACTCGCTTACAATGACTCAGCGCAGCGTTTCCAGTTACACACGAGCTGCGAGTTAAATATTGAAAGCCCGACCTTCAAAGCGCTGAACGATCTGATGCGCCTGCCCGATTTGCATGGCCGTATGCCTGCCAGAAAGCAGTGGAAGCATCAACAGCAAACTCAAGCAATCTGGGTTGCCAAACAGTTACTGCAAAACGCCCATGATCAAGGGGTTGATCACAATGATTTTTCGATACTTAACCAGGCTATGGCTTTTATTGAAGCATCATCGGTTAATGTCGATTACAAGCCCCCTTTTCCAGAGACAGTCAAACAATTCTACCAGGGTAACTTTAAGAAAAAGCGCTTATTTGCCCGATTACTTGACAACAGCCAGCAACGATTAAGCAATACGTTAGTCGGCACAATGAGCTTCATCTCAGCAATTCTAGTCTGGATATATCTACCAATATCATCGGGAAGTCTGTTCATCATTAACAGTGCCATTTGCGCCTTGATATTAAGCAACATGCCTAGGCAAATGATAAAGCACTGGACCATTGGCTACTTAGCCTTTGGGTCACTGTTCCTCATTCAGTATGTTCTGCTGTTACCTTCGATGACCGAAGTATGGCAATTAATGGCATTTTACTTTGTTAATGTCTTTACGGTGTATCGCCTGTTCGCTGGTAATCAGTGGATGGTCTATCGAGTTCTCGGGGGCAACCTATTAGTAATGATTACCATGAGCGCAACGCAACTTGTGCCTGTTTATGACGTCACTACCCCTTTGAACCTACTCATTTATATGATGGTTGCACTGGCTTTCATCCGCTTTTACACCCGCTTAATACACCGTAAAAGTTAACCACTATAACCTCACACAAAGACCACTAAGGCATAAAGTAATGAAAATGAGTAAATGCTCTGCGCTTGTCGTTATCGACCTGCAACAAGGTATCGTTGATCAATTACCGGAAACCGTGTCCCGACCGATCATAGAGAATAGCCTTGCTCTCTGCGATGCATTTGATGATGCTGATTTACCCGTAATTATTGTTAATGTAGCCGGTCGTCCACAAGGCCGAACGGAACTGCAAAATAAAGCGGCTCAGCCTGACGCATCAAAGATCGTATGGGGAGAGGTCATCGAAAGCCTGCGCCTAAACCCTAATTATCGCTATCTAACCAAATATTCCTGGGGTGCATTTACCAACACAGATTTGCAGAAGCAGCTTTGTGAGCAAGGTATTACGGATATTTATCTGACCGGGGTAGCAACAAGTATTGGGGTCGAATCAACAGCTAGACAAGCATTTGAACTGGGTTATAACGTGGTGATTGTCGAAGATGCGATTGCAGATATGAACCCGATGAACCACCAGCACAGCTGCCAAAATATATTCCCAAAACTCAGTGTTTTAGCAAAAGCTCAAGACTTGCTATAACTGTCTCGTCCTAAAATACGTTGACCGTATTTTCATTAAACAATAAAAAGCCGACAGCGAATTAAGCTGTCGGCTGATGATCGTTCTATCTCAAGTACATTCTATCTCAAACAAGAGAAATAGGATTAAGCGTTAGCTTCACGCTCAGCAATGAACTCAAGAGCCATCTTGATGCGAGCGATTACGCGCTCTTTACCAACAAGCTCCATCACTGCATCAACAGAAGGAGACTGACCGCCGCCTGTTACTGCTACGCGAAGTGGCATACCGATTTTACCCATGCCGATCTCTAGCTCTTCACATACAGCTGCAATTACACCATCTTTGATGTTTGCAGTAGTGAAATCTTCAAGTGCTTCAACCTTAGCAAGAGCAAGCTCTAGTGGGCCTTTAGCAACACCACGTAGGTGCTTCTTCGCTGCACCAGCTTCAAACTCAGAGAAATCTTCGTAGAAGTAACGAGATTGCTCAGCAAGTTCGATAAGCGTGTTACAACGCTCGCCAACTAGCTTGATCACTTCAGTGATAGCTGGGCCATTTGTTGTATCGATCTTCTGTGCGTCTAGGTGCCATTGCAGGTATTTAGCAACGTACTCAGGCTCAGAAGTCTTGATGTAGTGGTTGTTCAACCAAAGTAGCTTATCAGTGTTGAATGCAGAAGCAGACTTGCTGATAGCCTTCAGGCTGAAGAATTCAATCATCTCTTCTTGAGAGAAGATCTCTTGGTCACCGTGAGACCAGCCTAAACGAACTAGATAGTTGTTTAATGCATTTGGTAGGTAACCTTCATCGCGGTATTGCATTACAGAAACAGCACCGTGACGCTTAGAAAGTTTCGCACCGTCATCACCAAGAATCATTGCACAGTGAGCGAACGTTGGAACTGGCGCGCCTAGTGCTTCATAGATGTTGATTTGACGAGGTGTGTTGTTGATGTGGTCTTCACCACGAACAACGTGTGTGATACCCATGTCCCAGTCATCCACTACTACTACGAAGTTGTAAGTTGGTGCACCGTCTGTACGACGAATGATCAGGTCATCAAGTTGGCTGTTTGCGATTTCAATGCGACCACGGATTTGGTCATCAAATACTACGCTGCCTTCTTTAGGGTTACGGAAACGGATAACGCACGCATCGCCTTCTTTTGCTGCTTCGTTTGCTGCAACAATTTTAGGGTGGTTAGCATCGTAGCGAGCCATCTCTTTGTTTTCTTCTTGCTCTGCACGAATTTCATCAAGCAGCTCTTTAGACGCGTAGCATTTGAATGCTTTGTCTTCAGCAAGTAGCTTATCAACCATTTCGTTGTAACGGTCAAAACGCTTAGATTGGTAGTAAGGACCTTCGTCCCATTCCATACCCATCCATTGCATGCCTTCTAGAATTGCATCAACCGCTTCTTGAGAGTTACGCTCAAGGTCCGTGTCTTCGATACGTAGAACGAATTCACCGCCTTGGTTTTTAGCGAATAGCCAAGAGTAAAGTGCAGTACGTGCACCACCAACGTGAAGATAGCCAGTTGGGCTAGGAGCAAAACGAGTTTTAACCGTCATTTAAATACCTTGATTATGTAGGTGATTCTTTTAGTGCTCGCCATTACAAGGCCTGCAATAGTCAAACATCACTAAATTTTGGGCGCTATTTTATCACCACCGCTTAAATCTACAATCAGTAGTGAATGATTAATGCGCTGTTGTTGTACGAAAGCCGTTATTGAAAGGCCAATTACGCCCTTAAAGTCGTAAATAGATAGTCTTAGCAAGTAGATTATAGCCGCACATTCTTAATTTCCCTCTTCCATTCCAAACTGAAACCACCAGCTAGCACTCCACCAAGATCAAATTCTTGAATTTATGTTTGACCTTACCCTTACGGGAAGGTTTATGTTAGGCGTAGATGAGAATTGGAGTATCGATATGAACTACTACACAACGGCGCTCAACGGCCTAAATTGCATGGGTTGCGCGAAGAAAGTTCGCACACTGTTTAGCGATCTCGACAGCACGATGATTAATGACATATCGCCGACCTACATCGATATTTCGACTCCATTTAGTTACATTCAGCTCAACGAACAGTTAGCAACGCTTGGCTATTCTATGGGTAATCAGCTGCACCTTTCGCTATCCGGTCTGAGTTGCGGCAAGTGTGTGAGCAAACTGACTAAAGCGCTTGAACAAACTGAGCAAGCCTTAAACCTAGAAGTCAGCAAACAGGAATTATCACTGGTTACTCTGCTTTCTGAGTCTGAGGTGATTAAGCTGGTCGAAAGCCTGGGTTACCACGCAGCTCCCTACTCAGAAGTTAATGAGCCTTTATCTAATTCAGATTCAGAATACGATAAAAAAACAGCGCCAGTGGAGCCGACACAAGATAAACCTGCTGCTAGCCAATATACCTATCACCTTGTTCTTGAGGGAATGACGTGTGCGAGTTGTGTTTCTTCGGTAGAGAAAGCACTGAAAAAGAATGAGTTCGTCGACCAAGCTCAGATCAATCTCGCAGAACAAACTGCCTTGGTTTTCACCTCCAAAACACGAGACGTCATCGAAAGCGCGCTAATAGAATCCGTAAAAACCGCAGGTTATGGTGCAGAGTTCGTTGATGACGCGGCGACTCAACAACAAAAACAGCAAGAACAACAACTTCGTACCCAAAAAGCTTTCCTAAAAAATTCGGTAAGCGCGCTGCTTATCGGTGCTCCGCTGATGGCGTGGGGTCTGTTTGGTGGCAGCATGACTATTGCTACATTTAACGACCAATTGGCTTGGGGCTTAATCGGTGTCGTCTGTTTGGTACTGCTAGCCACTTCAGGTCGTAGCTTCTTCACCAATGCTTGGCAATCACTGATGCACAAGCGCGCGACCATGGATACGTTAGTTGCTTTGGGTACAGGCGCAGCATGGTTCTACTCCATGCTAGTTGTGTTGATTCCGTCATGGTTCCCTGAGGCCTCTCGCCATGTCTACTTTGAGGCGAGTGCGATGATCGTTGGCCTTATTTCTTCAGGTCACTACATTGAAGCCAAAGCCAAAGCACGCACCACTAAGTCTTTACAGGCGCTGATAAACTTACAGCCTCAAAAAGCGGTGGTTATCGTCGATGGTAAAGAGCAAACCATCGCCGTAGAGGCCATCCAAGTTGGCATGCAAGTTCGAGTAAAGCCGGGAGAAAAAGTCCCTGTCGATGGTGTCGTGATTTCGGGTGAATCTTATATCGATGAATCGATGCTGACTGGCGAACCACTGCCCAACGTTAAATCGATTAATGATGGCGTTTCAGCTGGAACCATTAATGGTGATGGCAGCCTGATCATTGAAGCGACGGGAATTGGCTCAAGCACTATGCTGGCTCGGATCATTCAAATGGTTCGCCAAGCGCAAAGCAGCAAGCCTGCGATTGCTAAGCTTGCCGACTCTATCTCTGCCGTTTTCGTTCCAGTTGTGGTTGCGATCGCAGTTTTTGCCGCCCTAGTTTGGTTTTTTGTTGGCCCACAACCCAGTGCAAGCTACATGCTTGTGGTATCGACTACCGTGCTGATCATCGCTTGTCCATGTGCCTTAGGCCTTGCGACACCACTTTCAATTACTGTCGGCGTTGGCAAAGCCGCTGAGTTTGGCGTTCTGATCAAAGATGCCGATGTGTTGCAATCTGCAAGCAAAATCGATGCTGTGGTATTTGATAAAACGGGTACCCTAACCCAAGGTAAACCAAGCGTTCAACAGGCCTTTTACCCTAATCTAACGGAACGGGAATTACTGGCTTACGCTTATTCCGTGGAAGTAGGATCTGAGCACCCACTCGCCAAAGCCGTTTGCCAATATGCCGAAAACCTAGAAGTTTCAGCACTCCCACACAGCGACTTTGAAAACCGCCGAGGCCTTGGAGTACAAGCCAACATTAACGGAAAACACGTCCAAGTCGGCTCTCTTAAATACCTAACCCAACTTGGTATTGATACTCAAATAGGCCGTGACTTTATCGAACTTTGCCGTACACAAGCATGGACGCCTATTTTCATTGCGATTGACCAAAAACTGGAAGGCATATTGGGCATTTCAGACGCGTTAAAAATAGATAGCAAACAGGCGATAGCTCAACTAAAATCCGCCGGAATTCACACTGTGCTATTAACGGGCGACAACGACTCTGTAGCTCAAGCGATAGGTAAAAACGTCGGTATCGACGAAGTGATTTCAGAAGTGCTTCCAGAGCAGAAAGCTCAACACATTGTTCAGCTGCAACAGCAATATAAGAGTGTTGCCATGGTCGGAGACGGTATTAACGACGCGCCTGCACTTGCTCAAGCAGATATAGGCATAGCAATGGGCAGTGGCAGTGATGTCGCGATTGAAAGTGCGCAAATGACGCTACTCAACTCATCGCCATTATCAGTAAGCAACGCGATCGAGCTATCTCAAGCGACCGTGAGAAATATGAAGCAAAACCTATTTGGTGCCTTCATCTACAACTCGCTTGGTATTCCTATCGCGGCCGGTGTGCTTTACCCATTTTTCGGATTTCTGCTTAGTCCAGTAGTTGCAGGGGCAGCGATGGCGATGTCGTCAATTACTGTAGTAAGCAATGCTAACAGGCTGAGATTGTTCAAACCAACTCATTCTAATATTAATAAAAACCATATTCATGAGGTTAACCATGATTCGTAAAATTATGACTCTTACTGCACTCGCTGCAATCTCAGGACAAGCTTTAGCTACTGATGTTCTAAACCACAAATCTCCATACTGCGGCTGCTGCACAGAATGGACTGAACATATGCGAGATGCTGGGTTCGATGTTACTGAGAAGCTCCACGATGATATGAACCCAATCAAGCAGAAACTAGGGATAACACAAGAGCTAGCCTCTTGCCACACTGCAGAGATCGACGGATACGTATTTGAAGGACACATTCCAGCAGATGACATTAAAGCCTTTCTAGAAAACCCACCACGTAATGCGATTGGTTTAGCGGTTCCGGGTATGCCAATGGGTTCGCCAGGCATGGAATATGGCGATAAGAAAGACGAGTATTCTGTGTATGCGTTTAATGAAAAAGGTCAGGTGTTTGAATACCGTCACTACAACGGGAAATAGAACCTAAACAGACCAACACACAGCAATAAAAAGAAGTCATAAAAATAGAGCCTAGCATTCAGTAATCCCAAGACTGTGGTTTACTTGCTAGGCTCTTTGCTTTTGGACAGTAAAGCAAATCTTGTCGCGGCACCAACCGGGCTGTTAGTACCGCTATGTTCCCCTCGCTAATTAGCTAGCAAGCTATTTAGCAAAAAGCTATTTAGCGAAGAAGCTCACTCGGCTAATAATCTAATAGACTAAGCAACCAAGCGAATCAGCTTAGAAGCCGTAAGAAGCACCGAATACGAATGCGTTGTTCTGCTTAGAATCGCCGTTCGCGAAGTCTACGCCGTTAGCTTGGCTACGGAATTCAAAGTAAGGTTGAACACCTTGACGAGTCCATGTTGCACGTAACTCGTGGTCCATCGCTTCAGCATCAATCATGTATACGTTGTTGTAGCTAAGCGCTAGGTCAGCATTCACTGTGTAAGCAATGCGGTTATCCATGCGGTAGTCTGTGTCAGCGTTAGCAGAAGTATCATCAATGTGTGCACGAGTACGGTTGCTAATAGAGATACCGTTGTCGAAGTTGTAACCGATCTTAACTAATGGACGGAACTGAATGCTTTCACCCGCAGAGAATAGATGTTGGTAACCAGCAGCAACCCATAGGTTGTCAGTGATATTGAAAGATTGCTCACCACCTACAGTGATACCAGGAGTAGTATTACCTGCGCCGCCATTTTCAGATTCAAGTTTGCCCAGTTGGATACCATCAAACTCAGAATAAACCGTGAAGCCGCCTAGAGAGTTGTCAAACGTGTGACCAGCTTCTAGCGTAGAAGTCATGTCAGAACCGTGGATACGGCCATCGTCATGAATTTGGATGTTACCCGTTACGTAAGAAGAACCAGCAAAAGCACTAGAAGCGAAAGCAAGAGAAAGAGCACTTAGAGCGATAATTTTTTTCATAGTAAACTGCCTTAGTTTAATTTTTTCAGCGGCACATCTTCGGTACATCATTCACCTTCACCGCTTGAGTAGTTGGTAGCCTCCCTGGCATGAAATCTATGTTGCTCGAATTAATTCGCGTTTAAAAATAAAAGGGACAGCAGAGTGATCCCTCTCACTATCAAAAAAAGACAAGTTATTTAAAGCTTTAAAATCAACAACTTAAAAACATAAAAATTGATAAAAAACTTAAGATGGAAAAATATACAGATCGGGATCACGTGATTTCACGAAGAAAAATTAGATCTAGATAGTTGAATCACATCTGATTTAGAGTTTTTTACAGGGGGTTTATTTTTTGAAGAGAATAATGAGAAGCGCGTCACTTTTGGGATTAAAGTCACCTTATGTGCATTGTTGATGATATTACCAAAGGCGATTTCTATATGTTTCAGTTTTGGATATGCACCTAATTCGCAGTAAACAAAAAGAGCTCCCGTTTTATCTTGAATAAGATAAAGGTCAGGAGCTCTTCTACTAATAGTGCTTATCGATTATTTAACTGAGGTCACTCGACTTACTTTCTCACCACTTTCTGAAATAGAGCGGATGTAAGTCTCACCAGAAACTGATGGACGTTGTTGCTCATCGTATGTTAGCCAGTTTTCGCCATCAGCAGAGTATTGCAGCTCTACACCTGGGAATTGAACGTTCATCGCTAGCTTACCGTCAACAACCTTCGCACCTGGAACTGGTAGTCGGTAATCAATACCCGCTTTTTCTAGCTTAGCTAGCTCACGTTGACCAAGAATATTCGCGAAGCGATTAAAGTCGCTGTTCAACGCTTGCTTATTCACTAAGTTAGTTTCTTGAGAGTATTCAACACCAACCTTGTAGTCGTTTTCCCAATCTGCTCGGTGCCATGCGCGCTCTGCTGCTGCCAATACGCGAGGGAACACCATGTATTCATATTGCTCGTCAGTACGTACTGTTTCTGACCAAAGTTGAGCTGACAGACCGTAGAAAGGTTTCGCTTCAACCTCACCTTTACCAGTAAAACCATTGCCATCACGGTCTAATGATGTTTCTGCGTTTTGTGGCATGTTTTCTGGTGCGAAGCCAAACATCTTACGAGTATCGGTTGCACGTGTTGCCCAGTAGTAACCACGCTCAGCTGCATCAACTTCGTATGGCATATCCATGTATACGTAGTCTGGGTTAGAGACAATCACGTCATACCCTTTTGCTGACCAATCGTATACTGATGAAGTTCCGCCCCAGTAAAGAACGTCCCAGAAGTTCACGCGTGTACTTTCGGTCGCAAATGCTTCCTCGCCTTCGCTGTATTTCAGACCATCTTGCCATGCTTGGAAGTGGGGAATACCCTTCTCAGCAACAATCTTAGAAACCTGTTCTGCGAAGTGGCTTGGTAGATGACCGAAATCGCTTACAGTACCATCAGCGATCAATGACTGACATTGTGGTGATTGTTGGAACGGCTTATCTTGCTTAGACAAATCGATGTTGCCTTTCCAAGCCACTTTATCTTCTGCATTAATATCTTGTAAGCCTGCGCCTAACTTGATGTTTTTCGCTTCATCGCCGCCGAAGTGCCAAGTCGTTAGCGGTACGCCCGCTTCTTGGTGCATTGCCGCCACTTCAGAGATTACTTTATCGACGAAGTGAGTTGATGACTCCATACATGGGTTAATGAAGCTTTGCTTATCGTAGAACTGAACCGTGGTTACATTCGATGTATCTTGCGGATCCATCAAGCGGTATTCGTTCGCTTCTGCTTCTTTGCCTTCCGCCATGAGACGAGTGTAACGCGCTTCCATTGATACCACAGCTGAACGAGCGTGTGCTGGCATATCAATTTCAGGGATAACTTCGATGCTGCGCGCTTTAGCGTAGCTTAGGATCTCGACGTAATCCGCTTTACTAAAGAAACCAGAGCCAAAGTTGTCTGTTGTTGGACCAGAACCTAGCTGAGGCAGTAAGCAGCTTTGTTCATCCAAATCAAAACAACGATTAGACCCTACATCCGTTAGCTCTGGTAAACCTGGAATTTCTAAACGCCAACCTTCATCATCCGTTAGGTGAAGGTGCAGTTTATTCATCTTGTATGCCGCCATTTGATCTAGCGTTGCTAGGATGGCATCTTTTGAGTGGAAGTTTCGAGCAACGTCCACCATCACACCACGATAATCAAAGCGCGGCGCATCTTTAATTGACAGTTGTGGTAATGATTCAGCGTTCTGACTATCTATTAGGCCAAAAATAGACTGAACTGCGTAGAAAGCACCCGTTTTATCAAACGCTTTAATTGCAATCCCCTCTTCCGAGATGCTTAGTTCATAAGCGCCAGATTTCGCTAAATCACCCGTAAACTGAGTAGGAACAACAGCGACACTCACAGGTAGGTCGCCACTCACATCTACGTTTACCACATCTGCACGTTCTTCAATTGCTGCGAATTGCTCAGCGTCGAATGCGTCTTTAGGTAGGGCAATACCACCAGCAATGCTAACTGAACCTTCACCGGCTTCTACCGACATTGGCGTTGGTAGTAAAGTAGTTGATACGTCTTGCGTTGCTAGATCAGCATTCTTTTCAAAACGCGTCACCGCTGTCGCCATTACGTTATTATCATCAGGCGTACGCTTAAGGTTATTACCCTTTAGACCAGTTACGAACGATGCAACATCTTCTGTATTCAATGATGCAATCATCTTAGGTTCTGCGTTTGGCGCCGTCACGAATGCACCTGGCATAAAGTCAGTTTCAAACAGTTGCCAGTATTCACTCGTTAACGGAAGAACCACTTCTTCACCAGCCGCAAAGCCGTCAAATTTTTCAGTAGGTTCTAGCTTGTGAAGGTCACCAGTAACGCGAGTGATCTTAAATTGCTCATTATCAACATCTAAAATAAGACGAATACTGTGGAAGTAGATGCTCCAATCTTTAGAGTCAATCGCTTCACCGTCATTGGTTAGCGTCATGTTCACTTTATTACATGACGCCCATTCAGCACCTAGGTCCTGACAAGCCAAGCCTTCATTCGCACCATGATTAGTTAGAATTTCGTACTGAACATCAAGATTATCAGCCAGTGCATTCACTACTTTTTGTTCTGGTGCTTGCGTTACTGCACAACCTGTTAGGCCAGCCAATACCGCTACAGATAGTAAGTTTCTCTTCAACATCGTATTCACCCATAAATTAAAAATTGAGTAAGAAGCAAAATGGAGCGCTTCGAAAGTTAGATAAACTATATGGGCTTATTTTTTACCGTGAATTAAATCGAGCTAATAAAGTGATCGGCTTCAAATCTCAAAAATTTTTATAAATTTAATTTAAATAAAATCATCAAGTTACAAGCAACGGCACTTCCGTCATTTTAATTTTGACGTAAAATTTGAGAAATGAATCACAATCTTTTTTACCGATTTCATAAAATCGTGTCATTGGTAGTCAGAAAGGATTTAGAGTTTCAGCGTATTATTATACTTTTCGTACAAACAACGTGACATTGTTCTCAAAAAAAACCGTTAAAAAACACCGTCAAAATCGATTTTAACGAGTTTAATACTTCCTTAAGGAGCTCCCTTTGCGTCCACTCTGGTACATGGTTTTATTCGTTCTCGCTTTTTCAGCTAGGCAAGCGGTCGCCGAGCCCCTTTATTGGCAAGCACAAAAGGATGATCTGACACTCACTATCTTAGGTTCAGTGCACGTTGGAGACGAGAGTATGTACCCCCTTCCTTCGGCGATCACCGACGCGCTAAAAAACAGTGATGGCTTAATTATCGAAACGGATATCAGAAAGTCTGATGGCGTTTTATATCCCCGCAACAAACTAACGACTGCCGATGTACTCAATACAGAACAGCTGCAATTATTAACCGACATATCAAAATCATTGGGCATGCCGACGCAACAGCTGCTTAGTTCACCGCCTTGGGCAACTTCTCTCTCCATACAAATGCAGCAGTTAAAAAACCTTGGTTATGGCTCCGCCAGCGGCGTTGATGCGACGCTAGCGAACAAAGCGACTACCCAAGATGTTCCGGTTATCAGTTTGGAGCCTCTGCAATTCCAAATAGACCTGATGACAAAACAAAAGGACGACGGTAAGGAATGGTTAGTCAGTAGCCTAGAAGAATTTGACCAAACGGACCGTGTTGTACATTGCCTCATTGAAAGCTGGAAAGCGGGTGATTTAGCGAAGCTGGAAGCCTTCTCAGAACTGTCAGAGATGTCGCCTGAACTTGAGAAAGCATTCTTAACCGATCGCAACATAGACTGGGCAAACAAACTATCCTCCAATGATTGGAAGCTTAAGACTAAAGGGAACTACATGATAGTAGTTGGTACCTTGCACCTAATTGGAGAAGGTAACCTTATACAGTTATTAGAAAAGAAAGGCTTCAGTGTCATTCAGCAATCACAAAGCCAATCAGCCCAATGTCAATTTGAGACTAGCTAAAAAAGCTAACGATGCTCAACCTCATTTTGTTTTCGTTATAAAAGCATTTCCTTAACAACAGAATCTTTACATTTAATAGCACCATTGCAGTGCTATTATCTTTCGCTCTTTTTACCTATGGCGTTGTTCTAATGAAACCAGTACTTTTTGCTTTCCCTTTAGCCCTCACGATGCTGATGCCCTCAATAGCCTCAGCCAAAGAAACATGCACCATCGAACAGTTTCAGGCGATAGACATACAACCGGATACCAAAGGCGGTGTATTAGATAAAGAAAGTGGGCAATTTCTCATTACAGAGAAACCACCGATGCGCTGCGCCAATATTACGTTCACAACATCTACAACACGAAACCGTATCGCAAGCCAAATGAACAACAATTTTGAAGCAAACTTTTACGACAACCAAACGGGAAGCTCTCACTCGGTGACGTTTGATGAAGATGAAATAAAGGCAGGTTACATTCGAATAGGCCCGAATAAGCCAGCGGAAGCGTATGTTTGTTTTGTTACCTCGGAAACACCGATAAAAGATATTACGTGCGATGTGAATTGATCATTGAGTTGCTTGAAGAAAAAAACAGGGCTAAGGGAAAGGTCCGTTTTCCGCATAGCCCTATTTTGCTGCTTACTCGGTTGCTTACAATATGTCGGCGCTCTCTTCGGAATAACGAGCAATAATTGGATTTTGTAGTGCATTAGGATCGCCCGGCGACCACATTCCACGCTTCATGCCTTTTACAATAAGATGTATTACTGCAGCATCAATCGCTGACATCACAGCGATATTAACGGGTTCATTTTGGCTGTAGCCCATTTCAACTTCTAATAGTTCTTTGTAGTCAACAAACCTGAATGCGCCGAATCCTATCTCATGTGATGAAATGGTTTTTGTCGTAGTCACACTCAACAGAACTTGCCCTGTTCTTACATCAACGGCTCTTAAGTTAACCGTCACTTGATCGGTTCTATACTGTCCTGAACCACCGACCCCAAGATACTTGGCACCAGCCCCACCTGTAACAATATTAGAGTCATAAGCAACAATACCGCCTTCAATAACGATATTCGCAGAGCTCAACGATGTTAAGTCGGCTCCGTGATTGTTCACTACCTTGTCTTTTTTCTGAGCAGCACGAATGATCTTACGTTCCGTCAACAAGTTCTGGAGCCCTTCACGCTCTAGAGGAACAAACCACTGGGAATCTATCAATGCCGTGGTCAGCAAAGACGTTCCACCCTGTGGTACCGCTGTCGAAAAGTTACTGTTTGGCTGAGGTTTATACTGTCCCGTTTGATCTCTAAAATCATAAACCGAAACAAGTATTTTACCGCGAGGCTGAGGTAATGAGATCAGGTCCGTATAAGTCGATCCTCTCGGCATCAACTTTGGCGTTTCAGAAGTCTCTGGAATTTGCATAGAGTAAGTGCACCCTCCCAACACAAAGGTCAAGAAGACGATAATGATCGATTTCATAACACAATCCTTGTGATTAGAGGTCGGGGTTTAATCCAGAGACACTGATTTCTGTCGATTCCCCAGTCTCTTTATCGACGATTTGAACCAACAAAGTCCCGGAGTCGTCAACAATATTGAGGAAAAAGTCATCTGTTTCTAACTGCCCTGTATTTCCGTTACCTACATCAGCAAGCAACTGGCTTATCAAACGAGACTCTAAACTAGACGCTAAACGATCTAAGGCTGATTCTTGCTCATCAAAGATATCCCTTGCACTTGGGTCTTCATAATCATTGATAGCATTAGCGTGATTAAAAAGGTGAGAACTGTTTAAAGCGTTTCCGCCAAAACTTGGATTTACGGGCGTATAAACTAATTCGCTTGAGTAAACCGAAGGCGAAACTATCAGCGCAATGAGCGCGGCCTTTCTGAAAAATATCGACATCCTTGGCTCCTTAAAATTCATCATGGTCTAGATCGTAAGTGTCCTGAAAGATCCGTTCCGCTTGCCATCGGATGATGTAATTCCCAACCACTCGTGTTGCATCGGCAGCGCGTTCTTTCGCTTGTCTACGACCAGGGGACAACGCCGTACGGAAGATCGGTTTTCTAGAGTGTTGAACCTCTATGATGCTTCCTGATAACGCCGTTGGCCTTTCTTTTACCGTCAAATTTTCCTTAAGGTCGGGATAACTATCATTGAGCGATTGCGAGAAGAAAAAATAGAAATCCTCTCCCAACCGCGTAATGGTTCTGTCCACAATGATTCCATCGACTTCACTGAAGTCATTGAATTTTTCCTTAAGATTATTTGTCGAGTCCTCAAGTTTTTGTCCATTTTCTAAAGGAGCAGCATTTTCAAGACCATGACTCTTTTCTTCTGCATGAAGAGCAAAGGAAAGCAGAGTTATTGTAAGCAGCTTGATTTTCATATGTGCTCCCATTCAAAGTCTATTTACAAAATGAGAATGTGATTCGTTGAAACTGAATAAAGCGTAATTCATGCTTACAGTGGCATATATAAACTTTCGAATTAATTACTGAAGGGAATTGATTAACTAAGGTTGGTAGGATTCGGTCAAATACTAATTAAATTTCATATGAACAACTAAATATTTTCAACTTTAAGTTTATAGCTGTTCGTAAACTCAAGGCCTAGGATTTCGATAAGACAAAGGTTCACTCATTCCCTACGCAGTTTATTTTCGTAGGGATCATAATCACGAACACTTTAAGGTAAAGATGATGGTAATTGGGAAAGCATCACTTATCAGCTTAACTTGTTTATATTTTTTATCAGGAGGTTTTAATAATGCTATCGCGTCAGATATAGAAGGGGATTTTTTACATAATGTTAATCAAGATATAGTCAATGATTATAATTATTTAGAAAGCTTCTCTTCTGGAGATTTAGATAATTATTCAGAATTAAATATATCTAATGCTACTAATTCAATAGCAATAATAAAGCAACGCACTCCTGGTATTACCGCGAACAACAGAGCGAAGATAACGCAAAGCGGAAGTTCTAACTCCGCATACATTGGTCAAACAGGGCGCAATAATACCGCCTTAATAGACCAGAATGGTTCAAATAACGATGCCGCAATTGGGCAACTCGGAGTAAATTCTGAAGCGCTTATTTCACAAGACGGGAATAACAATTTAGCAGTTATCGGACAAGCTAACTTCTCAAGACAGAGTAGTCAGCTGAGCATTGACCAAAAAGGCAATGGCAATACTGCTTATTTGGTTGGTTCTGGAAGAAGTAATTTAGGAATTTCTCAAGACGGCAACGACTTTGCTTTAGTGAAAGCGTCTAGCTCAATGAGAATTCACATCAATCAAGCCAATTAGCGCGCAGTATGGAAAGCTTGATTCACCGTTGCTTCTCGATGAAGTAACAACATAGTCGACATGGAAATGTATAAGGATACAACTTATGAAAGTTACACAAATTGGAATTATAGTCGGTGCTATTCTGAGCTTTAATGCAGCATACGCAGATAATTTACCTGCTCCTTTTCCAGCCTCTGAGCCAGCGTTGGGGACAATAGAAGGAACAACCGATCTTGGCATATCATCGACAGTAGCCGGTATTCAACCTTTAGCGATGGATAATACTGCCGTTTGGCAAATGGGTAGTGGCGATAATGCCAATGTCACCATTAACCAGAACACGTCTGGTGTTACTGATGGGCATGTTGCACTAGTTGACACACATGCTAGCTATAACTCTGACGTAGTGGTTCAACAAGATGGCAATCTCAATGAAGCTCACGTTAAGTTACGCTATGTAAACAACAACGCCTGGGTTGATCAAGATGGTGTTAGTAACCAAGCCCAAATTACAGTTCAACCTTATGGTCGAAGCAATGATTTACGAGTTACACAAGTGGGTAACGAGAACATCTCTGTCGTCAATGCTCTAGGTGGTGCTGACTACAATGAAGCTGATGTGAATGTCTCTGGTAACTCCAATACAACCTATACCGAGTTTAGTAACGCGAGTGTTGATAATAATGATGTAGACATCGATATCAGCGGCGATAATAACTATGTTCAAACGATAGTCAACACCGATGTTGGTGGTGGCGACGATAACTATGTCGATATCGATCTCGTGAGCAGTAGCGATAACCGAGTATTCACGTTACAAACAGGATCTCATTCAGATGCCATTGTTAGCTTAACAAACAGCAGTTCAAACCAATTTATGATTGAACAAACCTCTTATGATACTGCTCTCGTTTCAGGTAATGGCGCAATTGGTAATGTCGGTATAATTTATCAGAATTAATATGATAAAGAGTGCATATATTAAAACGGCGTTGATCGCCGTTTTATTTATTTCTTTCCATTTTAATGGATTTTCTTCTGATTTAAATTCAGTACAGTGCCTGATAAAAAATAAAAGTCTTATTCTGACCATAAATAACAGTGTGGCATCTTCATTAACGTTGAGTACGAACACCAACTCTAATTTCAACCAGAATACGAATAGTGGTATTACAACGTTGATTATTAATATAAATCAGTTTCCTGCCACTATAAAACTTCACCCAAACAAGGGGATCTGGAAAATTCATAAAGACTGTACAATCAATAAAATAAAACCATAAATCTCGGTAATTCCCTCTTTCTACTTAAGTATTATTTTACCTTCGACAATACTATTAAATTAATTTCATAAATTTGATGAATAATTAGCTTTAAAAATTAGCAAAATAACAATACGTGCTTTAAACTAAAACACCTAAAGTTCAAGTAATGAGTTAAGAAAAGGAGTTCCACATGGCTAAACTGGAGGCTCATAACACCATTTTACTTGCGGAGAACAATTTACAATCGATACTACTAAAAGAGTCTATAGAACAGAAAGTTAACCTGAACATAAAACTCATATCACCGGAAAGGCTCAGTGCTAAATCCCTAAAAAACGATGACTTAGTTCTGATTATTATTGATTTCCCGACAATGAGTAAGCAATACATTGAGAAATACCAGGAGCTCAGAGATGACGTAGCAAGTGATGTCCATGAAGTGCTACTCAATACACCAGGCGATTTCCCGCACTCTGAAATGCTTAAATGGCAGTATCTTGTCGGCATTTTTTATACGTCGGACACGCTTGAAAAGCTCGTGGCCGGCTTTAACTGCATTTTGCAAGGCGAGATGTGGATGAGTAGAAAGCTCATTTACCAGTACATTAGCTTCTACAGAGAGAGGCAGTGCGCGAAAACCAGTCCTTATTACCTCAAGCTGACCAAACGCGAGCAGCAGATCATTAAGTTACTCGGTGATGGAGCATCTAACACTCAGATAGCAGATACCCTCTATGTCAGTGAGAATACGGTCAAAGCACACCTTCACAACACGTTTAAAAAAATCAAGGTGAAGAATCGCTTACAAGCTTTGATCTGGGTTAAGAACAACGTTGCGACAAATGAGTTTGTCCAATAGACCTAACTCTCTGCCCTCAACCATAAACAGTCAATGCAGTTAGAATGTAGAAATCCCAAATACAAAAAAGCCGTAGCATTTCTGCTACGGCTTTTTCTAATGTGGTCGGTGAAGAGGGATTCGAACCCCCGACCCTCTGGTCCCAAACCAGATGCGCTACCAAGCTGCGCTATTCACCGAGATATCTAACTGGCTCATTGCCTGTCGATGGAGCGTATAATACGGGTTCTGAATTTATCCGCAAGGGCTTTTTCTCATATTTATTGCGATTTTGAATCGTTCGAACAAAAGACATACAACAACGAGCATGGTGTGACGAAAAACACACAGTTACCAACAAGTATTTAACTTATGAAACAGGATTGATCCAGATCAGTGAATTGATAATGCTTGTTAATACACTAAGCCATGTCATATAACTTTGAGGTATACACATGGACTTTTGGCTAGATCTCCTATTTGGTAATGCGGTGGGACTATCTTCAATGATAGTAATCTTCGGGGCTCTGGGTCTCATGATGTTTTATGGAGGCTTCTTCATATACAAAGTTATGACTGAAAAATCTCCTCACTAGAATCGCTCTGCCTAAATCATTTACTTTTAAGTATTCTTTTACTTTATAAGTAAATGTCAAAACGCTTTGCACCGGAGCAGACTTATTGTCTTCTCCGGTTTTTTCATTTTTAAACCTAACCTCAACTTAGGTATACTTACCCTATCCTTCTCCAACTTGAGATACACACTATGTCTCATGATGATGACTTAGATCTATTCCAAGAAATGATGGGCGATGTTAAACGTATCGACCATGACACCGCTGAACACCAGAAAGTACACCGAGTCACCGAATCTCACCTTGCTAAGCGTGAAGCCGCTATGTGGCTGTCTGACGACGAGAAAGACTACTTATCATTAGACTATTCGCCAATGATCAAGCCAGACGATGTTGTTGCTTATAAAAAAGACGGTGTACAAGAAGGCGTATACAAAAAGCTGCGCCTAGGAAAATACCCTATTCAAGCCAAGCTCGACCTTCATAGGAAAACACTGAAAGACGCACGTAACGAAGTGCTTTCATTTTTGCGTCAGTGTTTAAGAATGGATGTTCGTACCGTCATCATTGTTCATGGTAAGGGTGAGCGTTCGAATCCACCTGCAATGATGAAAAGCTACGTGGCAAATTGGCTAACACAAATCAACGACGTTCAATGTGTTCATTCTGCTCAGCAATTTCATGGTGGTACGGGCGCAGTCTACGTAATGCTCAGAAAGAGTAATGAGAAAAAGCTAGAGAACAGAGAGCGCCATCAAAAACGCACCAGTTAACTGGTTGAAACAGATAAGTACACTGATAGCGAATTGCATCAAGATCGATATTTCGTGCCTAGACTCACACCAAGTGCTAAAATTGTCCTCAGTTAACGAATCCCAACTCAAAGCAACTATCCAAAGGTTGCTTTTTGTTTATCTATATTTCCGTTGTGAAACGCTAAGAGAATATCATGTCACAAGAATCCCAAGCTAAACGCCTTAATAAATACATCAGTGAAACTGGTTTTTGCTCACGCCGCGAAGCCGACAAACTCATTGATGCAGGCCGAGTTACTATTAACGGTAAGATCCCTGAAATGGGTACCAAAGTCTTGCCCGGTGATGATGTTGAGATCGACAATAAACCTGTTCGCTCAAAAGAGAAGCCGATCTACATTGCTCTTAATAAACCAACAGGCATCACCTGTACTACTGAACGTGATATTCCTGGCAACATCGTCGACTTTATCGGCCACCACAAACGTATTTTCCCTATTGGTCGTCTAGATAAGCCTTCTGATGGTCTTATCTTCTTGACCAACGATGGCGACATCGTAAACAAAATCCTACGTGCAGGTAACAACCACGAGAAAGAATACGTGGTGCGTGTAGATAAGCCGATTACGACTGAGTTCTTGAAGCAAATGGGCGCTGGCGTTCACATTCTCGATACAGTCACTTTGCCATGTAAAGTAGAGAAAGAGACTAAGTTCTCATTCCGAATTACGCTAACACAAGGCCTTAACCGCCAAATTCGCCGTATGTGTGAAGCGCTCGGTTATGAAGTATTTAAGCTGCGCCGTGTTCGTATTATGAACATCTCATTAGACGGTATTCCTAACGGGAAATGGCGCTACCTGAGCGACGAAGAGATCACTGAAATTTTAGCGATGTGTGAAGGCTCTGTAAGTACTGAAGATGCATCAAAAATGAACGCGAAAGGTCAACGCATTCGCAAGGCGACAGACGCAAAACTTTTTGATAGCCGTGAAGAAAACCAAACTTCCACAGCGCGTCGTAATCAAAACGAGAACCGTACTCGCACCTATCGCGGTAATAATGCGGATGAATTCCGTCATGCGCCTAACTCGAAACGTGGCCGCAATTCATCGAATGGTGAAAGCGGTGGTAATACCGAGAACTGGAAATCGAACTCTCGTTCAGAGCGTTCTAATTCAGATAGAAATCGTTCGGATCGCAATCGCACAGATCGCGATAATACCGATCGTAGAAGCGGGAAGCCGGCAAACCGCAGCCAAGATTCAAACAGACCGAACAAACCTGCACCAAAGCGTGTTGGTGGTACTTTAGGTCTGAAGAAGTAGTCTGAATCAGTAAGACGAGACTCTCGATATAAAAACGCCCGCTAGATTAGTCTAGCGGGCGTTTTTGTTGGTCATTCGATAGTTTTATCATCATGACGACGACAATCTATAAACATAAATCAGCAAACTGGCCGCGAGTCAGCAGTGTTAAGTCTTTTGGGTCTAATTCAATCTCTAGCCCACGCTTACCTGCACTCACACATATCGTTTCAAAATCTGTCGCACTGGAATGAACGAAGGTAGGCAGTGCTTTCTTCTGTCCAAGCGGACTAATGCCACCAACAACATAGCCCGTGGTTTTCTGAGCAATCTCAGGATCGGCCATCTCTGCTTTTTTGCCTTTCGCTGCTTTAGCGGCAAGCTTTAGATTTAGCTTCTGGTCGACAGGAATAACCGCAACCGCCAAATCTTTCGCCACACCATTCAAGCAGAACAACAGCGTTTTGAATACACGTTTGGGATCTTGACCAAGCGCTTCAACGGCTTCTAAACCATAGTTCGTATTATTGGCATCATGATGGTACTGATGCACGCTATGAGCGATTTTCTTTTTCTTGGCGAGATTGATTGCTGGGGTCATAACAAATCCAAACGATAGATAAACAAAAAGCGACGCCGAGGCGTCGCTTTAGTTAAATTTATCATGGTGCTAGAGTCAATCTAATTTAGCACCTATTGATACAATTGCTTGGATTCAATTACTTGTAAACCATTTGGCCTGAAGGCGCGTACTTGTTCACGTCAACCGGGCTGTTTGCTTCTAGGTACTCTTTCAGTACTTCAGCATCAACAAAACCAGTATTTACGTAACCTGGGTGATCAGACAGTTTAGGGTAACCGTCACCACCAGCAGCGTTAAAGCTTGGTACTGTGAAACGGTAAGTTTCGTCTAGACGAAGCTGTTTGCCACCGATGAATACATTCGATACTTCACCGTTCGCTACTGTCATAGAGATACCAGCAAACTGAGCGTAAGCACCAGAATCGATTGGTTTAGTCGCTACTACATTTAGGTAATCCAGAACTTCTTTACCCGTCATGTCTGTGTAAGTCAGGATGTTTGCAAAAGGCTGTACCTTCAGTACATCTTTGTAAGTAACATTACCGGCTTCAATTGAGTCACGAACGCCACCAGAGTTCATCACAGCGAAGTCTGCTTTTGCACGCTCCATGTGAGAAGTCGCAATCAAACGACCTAGGTTGGTCTGTTGGAAACGAACGACGTTACGATCGCCTTCAAGCTTGCCATTTGTCTCAGCGATTTGAACTTCTAGCTGTGCCTGACCTTGCTCTTGGAAAGGACGTAGGAATTCAAGTAGCTCTGGGTCTTGTGCGATTTCATCTTGAATAAGAACACGTTGCTTCTTACCGTCGATCTTAACTTTCTTCTTAAGGTTAACTGGAATCAGGTCGTAGCTCACCATCTCTAGCTCGCCATTACGGAATTCGTAATCAGCACGACCTACGTACTTGCCCCACTCGTGAGCTTGAACGATGTAAGTACCGTTCTGTACGTCAGGCTTACACTCATCACCCGGCTTGAAGTTTTTCTTCGCAACGTTAGGGCCTTCCATACATACAGGCTCTTGAGAGTGACCACCAACGATCATGTCTAGATCGCCTTCGTTTAGGTAACGAGCAAGTGCGACGTCACCCGGAGCATTAACACCACGTTGACCGTTCTCATAGTGACCCATATGAGTCACAGCAAAGATTAGATCAGGTTTTTCTGTTTCTTTAAGTTCAGCGATTAGCTTCTTCGCTTCTTCTTTAGGATCACGGAAGTCGATGCCTGCGATAAATTCAGGGTTACCAATCTTTTGAGTATCTTCAGTTGTTAAACCAATAACCGCAATCTTGATGCCTTGCTTTTCGAACATCTCGTAAGCTTGGAACTTACGTTCACCTGTCGCTTTATCGTAGATGTTTGCAGATAGCATTGGGAAGTTAGCCCAGTCGATCTGCTTTTGTAATACGTCTAAAGAGTTATCAAACTCGTGGTTACCCAATGCCATGGCATCGTAACCAATTTTGTTCATACCTTTAAAATCAGGTTCTGCGTCCTGAAGGTCTGACTCTGGAACACCCGTGTTGATGTCACCGCCAGATAGAAGCAACACGCTACCGCCTTCTGCTTCAACTTCTGAACGAAGTTGGTCAACTAGCGTTTTACGTGCAGACATGCCGTATTCGCCATATTTATTCTGCCAGAAACGACCATGGTTATCGTTTGTGTGAAGAATCGTTAGCTTGTAAGTTTCGTCTTGGTTCCAATCATGAGCTGATTGAGACGCACACCCAGCTAGAGTAGCTAGAATTGCAGCACTTAGTGCTGTCTTTAGAATAAGGCGTTGCTTCATTGTCATACCTTTGAACTTTTTAGGGAATCCACTGCTTTTTATAATCTATTGCGACCCCTTTCCTGGAGTTCGAACAATAAGACTTCAACATGACTAATCTTAAATTAACATTCTAGATGTAACACGACGATTTCATATTTATGTCGAATTGGTCACGCATAGGTCAACAGTTAAGTGTAACAAAATTATGAGATTACACTCAAACTTCCCCTGCATCACAAGCAATCGTTTACTTACAAAGTGTGATGAATATCAGTAATTTACTGCAAACAGGACTGACCTCACACTCATATAAGAGTTTCTTAGGTAATAACCCGCCACGTTAACAACTCTTTAAATGAACGGTTTATGTTCGGCTGATTTTACGAGATAAAAAAAAAGCCCAATTCAGAGAACTGGGCTTTCTTAGATCAACTTTGTTAAATAACGTTTCCGTTACTTCACATCCATCTCAATTATTTAATATCAATATGCTCAAAGCCTTTGATAAGGTCATCAAGTGCTTTCATCTGCTTCAAGAACGGCTCTAGTTTGTCTAGAGGTAGCGCAGATGGGCCATCACAACGAGCTTGGTCTGGGTTTGGGTGAGCTTCAATGAACAGACCCGCAATACCCGTAGCAAGACCCGCTTTAGCAAGTTCAACCGTTTGCTCACGACGACCGCCAGATGCAGCACCTGATGGGTCACGCATTTGTAGAGAGTGCGTCACGTCGAAGATGATTGGGCTACCGTTTGAAGACTTCTTCATTACGCCAAAGCCAAGCATATCCACAACAAGGTTATCGTAACCCATGCAAGCGCCACGCTCACAAAGGATGATGTTGTCATTACCGCACTCAGCGAACTTATCAACGATGTTGCCAACTTGATTCGGGCTCATGAACTGAGGCTTCTTCACGTTGATTACTGCGCCAGTCTTAGCCATTGCTTCAACAAGATCAGTTTGACGAGCTAGGAATGCAGGTAGTTGGATTACATCAACCACATCCGCAACAGGCTGAGCTTGAGCTTCTGTGTGGATATCAGTAATGATCTTCACGCCGAAAGTATCTTTCAGCTCTTGGAAGATTTTGAGACCTTCTTCCATTCCTGGACCACGGTATGAATGAACTGAGCTGCGGTTCGCTTTATCAAAAGACGCCTTAAATACGTAAGGGATGCCCAGCTTCTCGGTTACTTTTACATAGTGCTCACAGATCTGCATAGCAAGATCGCGAGATTCAAGAACGTTCATGCCTGCAAATAGCGTAAATGGCTTGTCGTTAGCAATTGGCATATCGCCAATATGAACTGTTTTCTGTTCCATCATATTCTCTCTAAATAATTATTAATTAGTGAACGACCACTGTCTTTTCGTTCATGACGTTCACTTGAGATTTCAGTAACTCAGATGCCGGGTCATCTGGGCATTGGTCGATAAAGTATTGATAATCGGTTGCGGCTACTTGGTGACAGTCTAGCTGCTGATAGATAAAACCGCGGTCACGGATTTCATATGGGTCATCAGGTACAAACGTCAAAGCAAGGTCAGTACACTTCAATGCAAGTGTATAACGCTCTTCTCGCAGCAGTGCACTCTTGAGCAGGGCTAACCACTTACCAATAATCGTTGGGTGGTCGGCGACTTCTAGGTGCTCAGGTTTCACCTTAGCTAATGGGCCATCATGGCCAATTAACCATGCTCGCAGCGTTTGTTCGCCAACATACTCACCGTTATAAGGGTTAATATAGGCTGCAGCTTGCCCGTACCAACTTACTTTAAGTAAGAATTGAGTCGGGAAAGAGACGCCCTCTACAGGAAAGCCTAGCTTGCGACCTAGAAAAAGAAAGATCGCCCCCAGACTCACTGGAATGCCTTTCTTTCTCTCAAGCACTTTATCGATGAACGCGTTTTCCGAAGAGAAATACGCATCTTTATCGCCAGCAAAACCCCATTCATAAAAGAATAGTCGAATAAAAGATTCAAACTTCTGCTGTTCATCGGTTTCATTAACCAAAGCAAACTCGGCGTCTTTTAACAATCTCGCCAGCTCTTGCTCTGCCCAACTGTCTTGAGTTTCTGGGTTAATCGCTTTATTTAAGATCAATGCACCTTCAGCTAATTCTAGCTGGTCAAAGTCTTCATCAAAAAATTCGTACATAGATAGTTAACCGAAATAAGGAGATAATTAACCGAAAAATGTTGGTGTCTTGGTCATTGCGATTTTGCCTGCCATCGCTAACCAGCCAAGCGCACCAAAGAAAGAGAATACTCTCAGTAGCTTGTTTTTACCTAGCTTAAGCGCAAAGAAACCTAATGCGATGTAAGCCATAACACAAGTTAGTTTTTCGGTTAACCATGGTGCTGCTGGTGTAAATGGAATAAAGCCAGTGATGAAAATCAAACCAATACCCGATAGCAATAGCAACGAGTCATTGATATGAGGGAAACGCTGCAAGAAAGGATGCTTAAGCTTAGGTGAGTTAGCCATCATAAGAGCGAAACGAATCGAGAGAAGTAGCGCACTTATAGCAATCGTTAATAGGTGAAAATGTTTTAGACCTTCGTACATGGTATTCCTTTATATTTTTATATGTGCTTTCGTTAACACGAGCCTCACAATACCCGTTAATGCTCTGTAGTTCTGCATAAAATCTCTGTATTTCTGCGTTAAAGGCATTATCGGGTTAAATGTATTGTCGAGTTAAAGGTATCAATTTAGCAAGTTCATCATCCATTGCTCACAAGACGATTAACAATCACTAACTATGAACAGTAACGACCCAATGTCACTCGGTCATTACCACCGTAATCTTTCTCTGTGACAACATCGAGATAACCGAGCGCCTGCATAATCTCACGAACTGCTAAACCTTGGTCATAGCCGTGTTCAAATGCTAACCAACCTTCATTTTCCAAAAAGCCACGTGCGTTTTCAGAAATGTATCGAATATCTGCAAGCCCTTTCTCTTCAGCAACCAGTGCTGTGATCGGCTCAAAACGCACATCGCCTTGAGACAAATGAGGATCATTCTTCTCAATGTATGGCGGGTTAGAAACAATCAGAGAGAATTTCACAACGCCTTCAGAGCTCAAAGGCTCAAACCAACTACCATGCAAAAAAGTCGCATTGGTGATGTTGAGACGCTGTGCATTCTCTGTCGCAAGCTGCTGCGCTTCAGGGCGAAGATCAATACCCGTCACCTGTCGATTCGGCATCTCAGACGCCAATGCTAACGCGATAGCACCTGTACCTGTCCCTAAATCGAGAATCGCGCCTTGCTTGCCAAAGGTTTTATCCAACGCTACTTCAACCAAACGCTCGGTATCT
The DNA here is from genome assembly GCF_041466145.1 of Vibrio sp. 10N.239.312.D08. Taxonomy (NCBI): domain Bacteria; kingdom Pseudomonadati; phylum Pseudomonadota; class Gammaproteobacteria; order Vibrionales; family Vibrionaceae; genus Vibrio; species Vibrio sp. 10N.239.312.D08. The sequence goes on from NZ_JBFSSD010000055.1 coordinate 26,727, forward strand.
GGGCGTGGGATTAATGTAGAAGGGGAAACTTTTAACGGCAGTGACCAAAACTCACGCTCACCGATAATGTAAGCCACAGGCTCACCGGTTAAGCGACGTTTTAGAAGGGCATTGAATTCAGACTCTTGCTCAGAGGTGAGATGCTTCTCAGGCCAAGTCAGTAGGTAAGATCTTGGTTTATCTAAGGCGTGACAAAGCAGTACCGCGGCATCAATAGAGGGTGATGTGTTATCACCCTCTTGAAGCTTTACGATTGCTGCTTTTAAAGCACTTTCAACCGTATATGCTGACTGCATACTGGTTAGTTGTTCTCTGCAAGTGCAGCAAGCTGATCGGCTTGGTGCTCTTGAAGTACAGGATCAAGCAAGCTTTGCATGTCACCTTCAAGTACTTCGTTAAGACGGTAAATTGTAAGGTTGATACGGTGATCCGAAACACGGCCTTGTGGGTAGTTGTACGTACGAATACGGTCACTACGGTCACCCGAACCTAGTAGGTTACGACGTGTATCAGAAACCGCTGCCGCGCGGCGCTCTTCTTCTGCTTGAACAATACGAGCAGCAAGAACAGCCATCGCTTTCGCTTTGTTTTTATGCTGAGAACGCTCGTCCTGACACTCTACTACTGTACCCGTTGGTAAGTGAGTAATACGGATTGCTGAATCCGTGGTGTTAACGTGCTGACCACCCGCGCCTGATGCACGGAAAGTATCAATTTTAAGGTCGCCCGCTTTGATTTCTGGAAGATCCGCTTCTGGGATCTCAGGCATAACCGCAACCGTACATGCTGACGTGTGAACACGGCCTTGAGATTCGGTTTCAGGTACACGTTGTACACGGTGACCGCCTGACTCAAACTTCATGGTGCCGTAAACAGCGTCGCCACTAACCTTAGCGATCATCTCTTTGTAGCCGCCTTGCTCAGAAGCATTGCTGCTCATGATTTCAACACGCCAACCTTTCTTCTCAGCAAACTTAGAGTACATACGGAACAGGTTGCCCGCGAAGATACCTGCTTCATCACCACCCGCACCTGCGCGGATTTCTAGGAAACAGTTACGCTCATCGTTTGGATCTTTTGGAATAAGAAGAATCTGTAGCTCATCAGTCAGACGCTCAATTGCTGCTTTCGCATCTTTGATTTCATCTTGAGCCATTTCACGCATTTCTGCGTCGTCTTCGTTTGCCATCTCTTCAGCAGCTTCTAGATCTTCTTTCGCTTGCTGGTATGACTGGAAGCAAGCTGTCACTTCTTCAAGTTGAGAGTATTCTTTCGAAAGTGCACGGAATTTGTCTTGATTCCCGATTACATCTGGATCACCAAGTAGATGTTGAACTTCTTCATAGCGTTCAACAAGTGTTTCAAGCTTTACTAGAATCGAGGCTTTCATAATGTCTTATCTTGTTGGAGGTCTAATATTATTGAGGGTTTTCTAAGCCCAAACTCTGTCTAATGACCATTAATTTTGCAGGTTCTCCTTGCTCAGCTGCACTTTGAAGTGCGCGCGTTGGAGCATGGATCAATTTGTTTGTGAGCTTATTGCTGAGCTCGAGTAAAACTTTTTCAGGGTCACCGCCAGCGGCAAGCGATTGTAAACTTTTACTTAATAATTCTTCGCGGATTTCGTTAGCCGATTTACGGTAATCTCGAATACTGTCTACCGCTTGTAAAGAGCGCATCCAACTCATGAACGCGGCACTTTCTTCACTGACGATCGCTTCAGCTTGAATCGCTTCAACTTTACGTTGTTCGATATTGCCATCAACAATCGACTGCAAATCATCAACCGAATAAAGGTAGGCATCATTTAGATCACCAACCTGCGATTCCACATCACGTGGAACGGCAATATCAACCAATAACATCGGCTGATGCTTTCTTGTTTTTAGAGCAGTCTCAACCATACCCTTACCGATAATAGGCAATGGACTTGCGGTTGAGCTAATTACGATGTCCGCTCGATGAAGATGATCAGGGATCTCATTCAAGCTGATCACTTCAGCACCAAATTCTTCTGCTAGCCCTAGAGCACGTTCTCGAGTTCGGTTCGCCACAATCATTTTTGTACAGCCATTCGCCGAAAGGTGCTTAGCCACCAGCTCAATGGTTTCACCCGCACCAACCAGTAACACGGTTGAATCTGCGATGGATTCAAAAATATGCTTGGCTAAGGTACAGGCTGCGTAAGCTACAGAAACCGCGCTTCCGCCGATTTCAGTTTCAGTTCGAACACGCTTCGCAACAGAAAATGATTTCTGGAATAGTTTTTCCATTGAAGCATCAACAGATTTGTTCTCTCGCGAGTCCGTATAAGCTTGCTTCACCTGACCTAAGATCTGCGGCTCACCCAATACCAAGGAGTCCAAACCACAAGCTACGCGCATTAAATGTTTAATCGCAGCCTGCTCTTCATGGATATAAATGCTGGGTTTTAGCTCTTCAGGGCTAACTTGATGGAAAACTGACAACCAATCGATGAGCTTGTTTTTTGCCACGCCTTTGACGTCACAATACACTTCAGTTCGATTACAGGTAGAAAGTATGACACTTCCATTTACGTGTGCATTTGCGTTAAGTTGCTTGAGTGCCTCAGATAATTTATCTGGACCAAAAGCGACTTTTTCTCGCAATTCAACCGACGCTGTATTGTGATTGATACCTACGGCAAGCAAAGACATGTATCAGAAGTTCTCGATCAGGGAATGGAAACAAGGGGCGAATTTTACTTGATGCATGGCTCTATTTAAAGAGCAAGCGGGATTTGTTTTCCTGACTTCGTGAATTCAATGCTATAGTTGAGACGTTTTTTAGATAAATTTGAACAAGTTGTGAGCAAATATGAGCAAGCTTCGTAAAATCACGTCTCTTATTTTTATAACCATAATTATGGTGGGTTGCTCGTCTATCCCAGAACAACCGACCAGCGTCGAGTGGCAAAGTCACCAAGATCGGCTTTTACAGATAGAAAACTATCAAGCCTCAGGCAAGCTCGCTTACATTTCTCCAGAGCAACGCCAAAGCCTAAATTTCATTTGGAAACATTCCCCAAATCAGAGTCAATTGAGGCTCACTACTTTCCTTGGTCAAACCGCCTTGAACCTCACAATTGACAGTTCGGGTGCCAAGGTAGTCACTTATGATGATCAGGTGTTCACTCACGCAAGTGCATCCGTATTGGTAGAGCAACTTACTGGATTACAGATTCCCATTGACCATTTACCACAATGGTTCCTTGGCATTCCAGATCAAGCCGATAGCTACCAATTGAACACCACCAACACGCTTGAATCTCTCACCAAACAAGTCAGCAACCAATTATGGACACTGAGTTTTGCTAACTATCGCAATACAGAGATGCCGAATAAGCAACTATCGGGTGAAGACAACACTAAGGTAGAGATAATCCCACTCCCTACTCGATTGTCATTCAAGCAAGACAATAACAAAATCAACATTGTAGTTTCGAAGTGGACACTGAAAAGATGATAACAACGCCAACCCATTGGCCTTCTCCGGCTAAACTGAATTTATTTCTCTATATCACTGGTCGACGTGACAATGGCTATCACGAACTTCAAACTTTATTTCAGTTTGTCGATTTTGGTGATGAACTGACGGTTACCGCAAACTCAGAAACTAGCTCGATAACAATCACACCAGAAATCCCTGGGGTAGCACTTGAAGACAACCTGATCTGGAAAGCCGCTACTGCGCTACAGCAATATACCTCAACCTGTTTCGGTGCCGATATTGAACTCAAGAAAGTACTGCCTATGGGTGGCGGTATTGGCGGAGGCTCTTCAAATGCAGCAACCGTGTTGGTCGCTCTGAATTATTTATGGCAACTCAACCTGTCAGACGATCAACTCGCCGAGATCGGTTTGAAGCTTGGTGCTGACGTTCCTGTCTTCGTTCGAGGCCACGCCGCCTTTGCTGAAGGGGTTGGAGAACAATTGTCACCAGCTAATCCGGATGAAAAATGGTATCTAGTCGCCAAACCTCAAGTGAGCATAGCAACTGCAGACATATTCAAACATTCAGAATTAACTCGAAATACGCCAAAGCGAGCGCTAGCAACGCTTCTAGAGCAAGAATACGTAAACGATTGCGAAAAAATTGTGCGAATGCTGTACCCAGAGGTTGATAAGCAACTTTCATGGCTGCTACAATACGCGCCGTCGAGATTGACTGGTACAGGTTCGTGCGTTTTTGCTGAATTTAACAGCAAAAAAGAAGCCGAATTGGTGCGAGAACAACTGCCTGACACAGTTTCCGCTTTCGTAGCGAAAGGAAGAAACATTTCTCCTTTAAAAGAAACTCTGGCTGAATACCAATCAGCCCACCCACAATCTATTTAAAACTGGACGCAACCCGAGGTTTCCACCGTGCCTGATATGAAGCTATTTGCTGGTAACGCAACACCTGAACTAGCCCAACGTATTGCTGATCGTCTATACATCTCTCTTGGCGATGCTACTGTAGACCGTTTTTCTGATGGCGAAGTCGCTGTTCAAATCAATGAAAACGTTCGTGGTAGCGATGTATTCCTGATTCAATCAACTTGTGCACCAACCAATGACAACCTTATGGAATTGGTGGTAATGATTGACGCAATGCGCCGTGCTTCTGCTGGCCGTATTACTGCTGTAATCCCTTACTTCGGTTATGCTCGTCAAGATCGTCGTGTACGTTCTGCTCGTGTGCCAATTACTGCAAAAGTTGTTGCAGACTTCCTTTCTAACGTTGGCGTTGACCGCGTTCTTACTATCGACCTACACGCAGAGCAAATCCAAGGCTTCTTCGATGTACCTGTTGATAACATCTTCGGCACTCCAGTTCTTCTAGAAGACATGGCTAACCGTGGCCTAGAAAACCCAGTAGTGGTTTCTCCAGACCTTGGTGGTGTTGTACGTGCTCGTGCAACGGCTAAAGCGCTAGGTGATGTTGACATCGCTATCGTTGATAAGCGTCGTCCACGTGCTAACGTTTCTGAAGTAATGAACCTAATCGGTGATGTTGAAGGTCGTGACTGTGTTATCGTTGATGACATGATCGATACGGGTGGCACACTATGTAAAGCAGCTGAAGCGCTTAAAGAGCGCGGTGCTAAGCGTGTATTCGCTTACGCAACTCACGCTGTTTTCTCTGGTACTGCTGCGAACAACATCAAGAACTCTGTTCTAGACCAAGTTATCGTAACGGATTCTATCTCTCTATCTCCAGAGATGGCTGCGACGGGTAAAGTGACAACACTTAGCCTTTCTCGCATGCTTGCTGAAGCGATTCGTCGTATCAGCAACGAAGAATCAATCTCAGCGATGTTCAACTAATCAAAGCCCAATAGCTTTTTTTACAAAAGCTTGGTTTTAGAAACACGCGAGAGAAAGATATTAAGCACTTCAGTCAATGAAGTGCTTTTTTTATGTCTGAGTAATATTGCACTGCTAGTTATCACAAACAGGAATAATCGCGCAGCTATCAGCTAGCTCGCACCTTTTTCATAAACTGTGATATCATACGGCGCTTTTTGAAATCCCAAGAGAGATCCATACCTTGAGCCAACAAATAAAACTTCTCGTTGGACTGGCTAATCCAGGTCCAGAATACGCCAAAACTCGCCACAACGCGGGCGCTTGGGTAGTTGAAGAATTAGCGCGTGTACATAACGTGACACTAAAGAACGAACCAAAGTTCTTTGGCCTAACGGGTCGTATCATGGTTCACGGTGAAGATCTTCGTTTGCTGATCCCAACGACTTTTATGAACTTGTCAGGCAAAGCAGTTGCAGCCTTAGCAAAGTTCTACCAAATTAAACCAGAAGAGATCATGGTCGCTCACGATGAGTTAGATCTGCCTCCTGGTATTGGAAAGTTTAAAAAAGGTGGTGGTCATGGCGGACATAATGGTCTGAAAGACATCATCAGCAAGCAGGGTAACAATAAAGAATTCTATCGTCTTAGATTAGGCATCGGCCATCCAGGACACAAAGATAAAGTTGCAGGTTATGTATTAGGCAAAGCTCCTCAAAAAGAGCAAGAGTGTATCGAGGCCGTCGTTGACGAATCGGTTCGCAGCCTAGACATCTTATTAAAAGATGGCCTACCAAAAGCACAAAATCGCTTACATACGTTCAAAGCAGAATAAGGTTTATATCATGGGTTTTAAATGTGGCATCGTTGGTCTACCAAACGTTGGTAAGTCAACTCTGTTTAACGCACTGACTAAAGCAGGCATCGAAGCAGCAAACTTTCCATTTTGTACGATCGAACCAAACACAGGTATCGTTCCGGTTCCAGATCTACGCTTAGATGCATTAGCAAAAATTGTTAATCCACAGAAGATCCTTCCAACGACAATGGAATTCGTAGATATCGCGGGCCTAGTTGCTGGCGCATCTAAAGGTGAAGGTCTTGGTAACAAATTCCTAGCTAACATCCGTGAAACTGACGCTATCGGTCACGTTGTACGCTGCTTTGAAAATGAAAACATTGTTCACGTTGCTGGCAAAGTATCTCCAATTGAAGATATCGAAGTGATCAACCTAGAACTTGCACTGGCTGACTTAGACAGCTGTGAGCGTGCAATTCAACGTAACGCAAAGAAAGCGAAAGGCGGCGACAAAGACGCTAAATTCGAAATCACTGTACTAGAAAAGCTACTTCCAGTTCTAACTGAAGGTGGTATGGCACGTACTGTTGAACTTGGCAAAGAAGAAGCGGCAGCAATCGGCTACCTAAACTTCCTAACGCTTAAGCCAACAATGTACATCGCAAACGTTGCAGAAGATGGTTTTGAAAATAACCCATACCTAGACGCTGTTCGTGAATACGCAGAAAACGAAAACAACGTTGTTGTTGCTGTTTGTGCAGCAATCGAATCAGAGCTTTCTGAGCTTGATGACGAAGATCGCGAAGAGTTCCTTGCGGATATGGGTATCGAAGAACCAGGTCTTAACCGAGTGATCCGCTCTGGTTACGAACTACTGACTCTTCAGACTTACTTCACAGCTGGTGTTAAAGAAGTTCGTGCTTGGACAATCCCTGTAGGTGCAACTGCGCCACAAGCAGCGGGTAAGATCCACACAGACTTCGAGAAAGGTTTCATCCGTGCTGAAGTTGTTGGATTCGATCACTTCATCGAATTTAACGGTGAGAGCGGTGCGAAAGACGCAGGTAAATGGCGCCTTGAAGGTAAAGAATACATCGTTAAAGATGGTGACGTTGTTCACTTCCGCTTCAATGTATAATTCTGATTAAACATCTAGAAAAAAGGCCAGTGAATTCACTGGCCTTTTTGTTTTTCCCCTTTCTAAATTGTCTCTCACCAGAAACTTAACTTCCTATATATATCGCCTTTTAGACCTGTTTTTTGTCGACAAATACGCCTCTTTGCCTAAAAAGAAACCGAACAGATGTTTATTCGCGATTTATTCAAAAAAAAAGTTGACGGGTTTCACTCAACTCCGCATAATGCGCCCCGTTCACAGCGAAGCGGCAACGTTTCGAAATGAGCAACAATATGGAAATGGCTACTTAGCTCAGTTGGTTAGAGCACATCACTCATAATGATGGGGTCGCAGG